>NZ_DATLXO010000026.1:0-12876 GCF_035575815.1 Iamia sp. | reverse complement strand
AGGGCGATCGGCAGGTCAGGGGTGGGGAAGAGGAGGTAGTCGGTGCGCTTGCGCTTGCCCCGGGCGACGAGCTTGCCCCGCACGATGATCTGGCCGTCGGTGAACCCGAACTCCCTCCGCCACCGGTTCGCCGCCCATCCGGCCTTGGTGACCGCAGGCGTGATGAAGCGGTCGCAGATGTCCGACTCGCTCAACGCCTTCTTGTTGGTCACCGCCCTCGCCCTCCCGGCATGGCCGCCACCGTAAGCGACGCAGCCGTGACGGTTCTTGCGTACCGTCTGCGCGTGACCACGTTCGGCGACCGCCCCTGGTTCTGGGAGGGCCACGTCCAAGACGCCCTCGCCGCGCATTTCGCCAACGAGGGCTGGGATGTTCGCGAGGCAGCGGACACGGAGTCGAAGGCCCCGGGCATCGACCTGCTGGCCACCAGGGACCATCGGTGGCTTGCGATCGAGGTCAAGGGCTTCCCGAACACCACGTACGACCACGGGCCCAGGCGAGGGCAACCGAAGCCGACCCAGCCCACCAACCAGGCCCGCCAGTGGTTCTCCCACGCCCTGCTCGGAATGATGCTCTTGCGCGACAAACGGCCCGACGCCGAGATCGCCATCTGCTTCCCGCGCTTCATCACCTACGAGAAGCTGGTGCAGCGAACCGAGGTCTCGTTCGGCCTGCTCGGGTTCGGCGTCTACTTCGTCAACGAGGGCGGCTCGGTCGACCTCGTCCTTCCGCACCATCCGGTCGACGTCGTGTTGGACGAGCGGGTGGAGACGCCAGCCGCCTCGCCGGAGGTCGGCGACGCGGTTCGGGGCGCTGTCGCGGGGCGAGAAGCGACCTGTCGAGCCGAGATCCTCGCCGCATTTGGTCGTCTGCACCGTCGTCACGGTCGGGCGGTCTTCACCCCGGTCGAGGTCGTGCAGGAGGTCCTCGCTGTCACAGACCGCTATCCCGATCACACCATCTGCACCGAGATCGTCTCCCGCATGTGTGCGGAAGCACCCGCCCACCACGCCGTCGCCTACGACGATCTCGAGCGAGTCGGGCGTGGCAAGTACCGAATGCGAGGAAGGGCGTAGGCGTGGCGCTCCCGGAGACCGATGTCGCCAGGGTGCGCCGCTGGGTTGCGGCGCAGAACGAGCGGATCGGCGAGCACATTCACGAGATGCGCGTCGAGATGGACGTGGATCCCCGAGCACTCACGATCCTGGACTGCCGGCCGCCGTGGCGTGAGGACTTCGGGCCCGGGTGGACCCGCCAGGAGATCGCCCGGCTCCGATACACGGGCTCGTCGGGCGTGTGGACCCTCCACTGGCCCGACCGCAACAGCAAGTTCCACCGCTACGGGGCCTCGACCCGCTCACCGCAGCGCAGGTCCGCAACACCTTGGCGGGAAGGCGCCGCTCGCCGCCCGGGCTGGCGGTTGTCGGGGGTCATCCTTGTGTGTGGGGTGGTCCTTCGCTGACTGTTGCGGCGGGGGCCCACGACAGGGCCCGCGCCCACCGGGAAGTGCTGCAGGCGCTGTCCCCGCTTTGAGGTGTGCCTCTGAGGCTGAGGGGGGGGGCACCCCGGCCTGTGCCCCCGGTCCGCCATTGGCACCACTTCTCGGATGCTGAGTGCCTCGACGCGCTCCGACGAGCCGGGGACGACTTGGGGGTTGAGGTGCTGCGGACCGTCGCCTACAGGGTGTGGAGGGCCGAGCAGGACGAGCTGGTGCCCGCCGAGGCGTGCATCGTGCGCCGCCTCGGCCCGTGGGCTGACGCGGTAGGGGCTGCTGGGCTCCGGTCGGCGTCGCGGGCCTACGGCGCAGCCCGGCGCCCCTGAGCGCAGATCTGGTCGTCGCTTGATGATCGGTGCTCATGGGTTCATCGTGGTCGTGGTGACGAATCTGGTCGGCGTCTATGTGCGGTTGAGCAAGCAAGACGTCGAGCAGGCGTCGATCCGTCGCCAGGAGCGGCTGTGTCGGCAGGTCGCGGTAGCCCGGGGCTGGCGGGTGGTCGAGGTGTACGCGGATGAGGACCGGTCGGCGTATCGGCCCGGCGTGGCCCGGGAGAGCTACGAACGGCTGCTCCGTGACGCCGTCAGCCACCGTTTCGATGCGATCCTCGTGTGGCGTCTGGACCGGCTCGCCCGCTCTCCGTCGGACTTCGAGCGGCTCTGGTCGGTGTGTCGGACCAGTGGGGTGGCGGTGATCTCCGCGACCGAGCCGGTCGACAGCTCCGATCCGGTGGGGGTGGCTGTGATCCGCCTACTCGTCACCTTCGCAGGCCTGGAATCGGATGTGAGGTCGATCCGGCTCAAGGCGAAGAACAGGGAGGTGGCCGAGGCGGGGCTGGCGCCGTGGGGCCCTCGCCGATTCGGGTACACCGCAGGGTTCACCGGGGTTGTTGAGGACGAAGCGGCACTTGTTCGCGAGGCGGCTCACCGGGTTCTTGACGGTGAGTCGCCCACGGCGATCACCCGGGAGTGGCGGGCGCGGGGTGTCACCGGGATCACCGGGCGCCCCTGGTCCACCACGGGGCTGCGGTCGATGCTGCAGTCCCGGCGTCTCGTCGGGGAGCGCACCTATCTGGGCGAGGTCGTCGCCACCGGTTGTTGGCCGGCGATCCTCGACCCGCTCACCGCAGCGCAGGTCCGCAACACCTTGGCGGGAAGGCCGGGGGGTGCCCACCGCCGCCCGTCGCCGTCGTTGCTGCAGGGTCGGGTGCGCTGCGGTCGTTGTGGAACCCCGATGGTCTCTCGAGGCCGTCGTGACTTGCCGTCCTATGTGTGCCCGCCGCCGCGAGGGTGTGGGCGGCTCAGCATCGATCGCCTCGCCCTCGACGAGTGGGCCAAGACCGCTGTTCTTGCCCGGTTGACGGCCAGGGCGCCGCACAACAACCGGATCGCGGTCGATCGCCGGAGCGCCGACAACGTTGTGCGCGCTCTCGACGACCAGAGCGACCGACTGCGGGAGCTGAACCGCCGGTACTACGTGCCCGCCGAGATCACCTACCCCGAGTGGGTCCGAGCCCGCGACGACCTCTTGGCCGTCACCGGCGCGGCGCTCGCTGGCACCATCCCGCCGGGGTTCCCCCCGGGCCGGCCACTGGCCGCCGCCGCCGAGCTGTGGGATCAGCTCCCCCCGGCCACGCAAAGAGGCGTCATCGGGACCGAGCTGGCCTGGGTCACGATCGCGCCGGCACCCGCACGCAACGGTGTCTGGTACCCGGCTCGGATCCACCCCCGGTGGCATCGAGGTGGCCCCGCGCACATCGAGACCCGAATGGCGGAGGTTCCCCGGCGGCTCAACCGCGAACGCAGAGTCGCCCAGGAGCTGAGCAATGCCGAGGCCGCTGCGTACCTCGGCATCGGCCCGAGAGTGCTGAACCGGCTCGTGGCTGAGGGGCACCTCGATGCCGTCGAGCGCAACGGACGGCGACGCTTCACCGTCTCGGCGGTTCGCTCCTGCATCGAGCGGTGCCGGATTCAGCCCTCGCCCGTGTCCTCTTCTGTTTCGATCGGGTCGGGGTAGAGGTGCGACAAGGTCCCCGGCTCAATCCGACGGGACTCCACAAACGTGTCGACCTCGCTGCGCTTCAGCCGGATCACCCGACCGAACCGATACGCAGGCAGGTCACCCTGATCGATGAACCGGTACAACGTCCGCGGCGTGATGCCGATCGCCTTGCCCGCCTCAGCGGTTGACAGCCACTCATCACCCTTGTCGGTCATTCTGATGAATCTACCCGCAACGTCCGCGCGCGGTGTTGCCCGACTCAGTGCAGGTCGCTCCGTCGACGACGAATGCACCAACGCCCGCCCGCCAGGCGACAACGACCACCAAGACGAGTGAGCCTCAGCGTGGACCCGGCGGGCGCCGTAGGCGCCTCGCGACGCGATGTGGACCTGGGGGATCATGTCGGTGAGCCAGGCATGGCGGATGGCCCGCAGCGACGGCGTCCGGCGTCGGTCTGCGTAGAAGGTGGACTCGGCGAGATCCAGGCCGGGATCGGAGCCGTTCGGACGACCACGCCGCCACCGCCACGAACCAGCGCGGTGGCGACGAAGCCGACGAAACCGGCGGCTGTCACACCGTTGTGGCCGATGCGGACCATGTTGGGGCCGCACACAGCGACGCCTGCCGCCGCGGGGAGGCTCCACCGCCTGTTGCTGAGCCGCCAGCCGAGCCAGCGGCGATCACGAGGACCGCACCGGCCACGAGGCAGGCCCCCTGGAGGATCAACGCATGCGCCGGAGATCGTTGATGTGGCGGGCGAGCACCTTGAGGTCAGACCTCTGGCGGTCCACCGTGAGCCGGAGCTCCTTGGATGGAGTTGCCCAGCTGACCCTGGAGCCGGGACGAGTCGGGCAGCCGCTTGGCGTCCTGGAGTTGGCGCTCCATCTGCTTCTGCTGTTGCTGCAGGTCCCGGATCATCCGCTCTCGGTCGCGCCACGTCCCCACAGGGTGCACGCCAAGGGCGCACTCGCTTTGGGCCACCTCGTTGGTGTGGTGCACCCGCACGTGGTCGATGCCGCCGGTGTGGATGTCGAAGCGCTCGCCGAGGTACTTGGTGGCCATGGCCGAGCACTCGATGTGCCAGCCGGGGAAGCCTCGGCCCCAAGGCGAGTCCCACTCCTGCTGGCGCACCACGCCGGGCGGGGTGAGCTTCCAGAGGGCGAAGTCGGCCGGGTGGCGCTTGGCGGCGATGGCCTCGACCCGTCCGGTGGCCTCCAGGTCGTCGAGGCGGAGCCCGGCGAACTCGGCGTAGCGGGGGAAGGTCGAGGTGTCGAAGTAGATGCCGTCGGCGATGACGTAGGTGCGGCCCTGTCCCTCGAGGGTGGCGACCATGGCGACCTGCTCGGCGATGTGGTCGGCGGCCTTCGGCATCACGTCGGGCTCGAGGCAACCGAGGCGGCGCCGGTCGTCGGCCCACTGCTGCGTGTACCGGGCGGCGATGTCGGCGGGCCTCCTCGCCGGAGGTGGCGGCCGCCCGCTCCAGCTTGTCCTCGCCCTCGTCGGCGTCGGAGACCAGATGCCCGACATCGGTGATGTTGGTGACATAGGTGACCTCGTAGCCCGCCGCCACCAGCACCCGGCGCAGCAGGTCGGGGTACAGTTGCGGGCGCATGTTGCCCAGGGTCTGGGGCGCGTAGACGGTGGGCCCGCACGTGTAGATGCCGGCCCGACCGGGCTCCACGGGCTTGAAGGGCACGACGGCGCGACGTCGGGTGTCGTGCAGGCGGATCTCCTCCAGCCCCGCTGTCACGCTCGGGTGCTCTGCCATGCCCCTGATCATGGTCGATCGACCCGTCGAGTCCCGATCCGATACGCCGCCCGGCGGTGAGACGCCCATCCCCAGTCTCGACGGACGATCCCGACCGCCATCCGGTGAGGCTGATCGGCCGCTACACCGCAACAAGCGGAAGCTTCCCAACCGTACGGTAACCTCCACCCGGCGATCGCCGAACACCACTAGTATGACAAGCTCGCGAGAGGAGTTCTTATGGCGAACGGTCCGGTCAGCCGGACCGAGTGGGTCGAAGCGGAGCTGCGCAGCGCCATCCTCAACGGCGACCTCGAGCCCGGTGAGCGGCTCCTGACGGCGCAGCTGTCCGAGCGGTTCTTGGTCAGTCCGACGCCGCTCCGGGAGGCCCTCCACCGCTTCGCCGGCGAGGGGTTGGTCGAGTTCGTGCCCCAGCGTGGGGCCCGGGTGACGAGCCTGTCCACGGCCGACTGTAGCGAGCTGACCGAGCTGCGCTCGTTGCTCGATCCGCTGGCGGTTCGCCACGCCATCGCTGCCTCCAGCCCGGAGTGGCGGGAGGCGATCACCGCCCGCTCATCCGAGCTGCTGGAGTCGTGGAACAACAAACCCCCCGATGGGCGGTCCAGCGAACAGGCGTATCGGGCGTTCTACGATGCCCTCACCAGCACCTGCCACTCCCAAAGGCTGCGGCGCTTCGCCGGTACCGTGCGCGACCAGGAAGCCCGATACCGCAGCGCCACGGTCGCCCACATCGACAAGGACGAGCTCGTGCTCGGCCATAGGCGACTCCTGCTGGCCGTCCTCGATGGTGACGCCGATCAGGCGGCCGACGCCATCGTGCGAGAGGTCAACGCCTTCGCCGAGTGCTACCTCGTCGCCGTTGCCGGAAACGGCGCGAGGACTACTGTCGGCCGCGAATGACCGTGCCCGACACCTTCGACAGGCGCCCGGCCGCGTCCAGCTCACCGGAGACGCTCCGGGGACGTCTCCGGTGGTTGGCGTCCGAGCTGGGTGATGAACCCTTCCTTGTGCTTCCCGCACTGGAGGGTCCGCCGACGACCATCACCTATGGAGAGATGGACCAGCTCGCACGGCGAGTCGGCGCCCTGCTGAACTCCGTACGGGTATCGAGAGGTGAGGCGGTGCACCTGCACCTGCGGAACACCTGGCAGTTCGTGGCCGCGTTCCTGGGGTGCGCGGAGCTGGGTGCCGTCGCCGTACCCACCAGCCCCTCAGCGACCGTGGACGACGTGGCTTTCATAGCCTCCCAGGCCGGGTGCACTGTGAGCATCGCGGCTGCCGATCTGGTCCCCGTTGTGCGAGCCGCCCGGGAGATGGCCCCTGAGATCGGGCACGTGTTCTCCGTGGGCGGAGCCGCCGACGACACGCTGGACTTCGACGGCGCGCTGGCGGCTGCCGATCCGCTGAGTGCCGCGACCCACCTATCGAGCTCAGACCTGGCGGCCGTGTTGTACACCTCAGGCACGACGGGGTGGCCGAAGGGGGCGATGCTCACCCACGCCAACCTCACCTTCGCCGGGGAGGCCGTCTCGGCGCACCTGCGGATGCGGGTCTCTGACCGTTGGCTGATCTCGCTTCCTCTGTTCCACATGAACGCCTTGGGCTACTCCCTCATGTCGGCGTTCTCCAGCGGCGCCTCTGCTGTGGTAGTTGACGGATTTCGACCCGAGGACTTCGGACGCCTCGCCCGCACCTCCGAAGCCACGCTGGCGAGTCTCTTCACGGTCCACATCCGCCAGATCCTGTCCACACCGTCATCGATCGAGGACGACGACAACCGGCTTCGGGTGACGATGTTCGCCCAGCAGATCGCGACGGGGGAACGATCAGAGTTCGAGGGGCGCTTCGGGTCACCGCTGCTGCACGTCTACGGCCTGACCGAGACCCTGGCCCCGACGCTGAGCGAACCGGTCAACGGGCCCCGGGTCAACGGGACGCTCGGCCGGCCGACGCTGTGGTCCCGGGTGCGGGTCGTGGACCGGTCCGGCCAGGAGGTGCAGCAGGGACAGAGAGGCGAGCTGGAGGTCCACGGGGCGGTCGGGGTGACGTTGCCGGCCGGCTACCTGCGCCACCCAGAGCTCATGGAGGACAGCGTCCACGATGGGTGGTTCCGCACCGGCGACCAGATGGTGGTCGACGGCGATGGCCGGTACGTGTTTCTCGGACGGAGGCTCGACCTCGTCAAACCGGCGGTGGACAACGTCTCGACCGCGGAGATCGAGCGAGTGCTGCTCGAGCACGTCTCGGTGCTCGAAGTCGCGGTCGTCGGAGTCGCCGGACCTGATGGCAACGAGTCGATCTGCGCCTTCGTGGTGCTGCGTCCAAGTGAGAAGGACGCGACAGAGGACGAGATCCTCGGCTGGGTCCGGGAAAGGCTGGCCGAGCACAAGGTCCCATCCACAATGGTCCTGTTGGAGGAGCTCCCCCGCAGTCCGGCGGGAAAGGTGTTGAAGCGGCAGCTTCAGGCCTACCAGGTCGAACGCAAGGAGTGAACCGCCCCGCAGGCGTCGCCTGAGGGCCGGGCTCGCTATATTCTGTAGAATCAGTCTCCGAGTGAGATCGGTCTCCGGCGAACATCGATGGTCCCGTAGCCGTGGCACAAACCGGTCCAGTACTGAAGGAGGAAGGGCGTGCTCGAGGTGGTGGTGACGGGGACGGGTACCCCGGCCCCCACTCCGGACCGCGCCGGCGCCGGGGTGCTGGTGCTCGCCGGCGAATGGGCCTTGCAGTTCGACGCCGGCCGGGCGACCACCATGCGCCTCGCTGCTGCCGAGGTGCCCCTGGCGTCACTGGACGTCCTCTTCGTCACCCACCATCACTCCGACCACCTTGTGGGTGTCCCCGACCTGGTGATGACGCGCTGGATCACTCTCGCTGACAAGCCCCTCCCGATCTACACACCCGATGGCCCGGGAGCCCGGCTGCTGGGCCGCCTGCTCGATGCTTGGGACGAGGAGCTCGACCAGCGGCGCCGCCACGCCGGACGCGCCTCGGTGCCCATCATGGATGTGCATACCTTTCACGGATCCGACAAGCCCATAGTGGTGTGGCAGCGTGGGGAGGTGACCGTGCGCGCGGTGACCGTACGACACATCGAGCCATCGGTGGCCTATCGGGTGGACACGCCTTCAGGGTCCGTGGTGGTGAGTGGTGACACCCGCGTCTGTCCTGAGCTTGAGGCTCTCGCCAGCGGGGCCGACATCGTGGTCCATGAGATCTGCCGACGAGCGCCGCTGGTGGGCACACCGTTCGAGTTCGTGGCCGACATCCACGCCGACAGCATCGACCTCGGTGGGCTTGCGGCCCGGGCGAAGATCGGACAGCTCGTGCTCACCCACCTCGTCCCACCACCGCTGGATGATCAAGATGCCGAGGCCTTCGTCACGGACGTCAGGGCGGGGGGCTACGACGGAGCTGTCCACGTTGGCGTGGACCTGTTACGAGTGGCGGTGAACTCCGATTCCGCGGCTGGTGATGACAGCGCTCGGAGTAGGGGTTGAACTACCGGGACGCCCGTCCAGTCCCGCTATCTAAGTGCCCCGCAGTCCTGACCGCCGGGCCCGATGGTCAGAAGCCGGTGCGCAGGCGATGGACCGGAGGGGCCGGGAGCACCTCCTGACGGGTCGCTCCCAGCTCCTGGACCTCGAGCCGCACCACGTCACCGGGCTTGAGCCAGCCGCCGAAGTCGTCCGGGCCCTTGGCGGCGAAGTGCTCGAAGAGGCAGCCCGTGGGCACGGTGCCGGAGCAGATGGCGTCACCGGGGAGGACCCTGGTGCCTCGCGAGGCGTAGGAGACGATCTCCCCCCACGACCAGTCCATCTGGTCCATCCACCCGTGGCTCATGAGCTCGTCGTTGACGAAGCCCTTCATCTCCAGGTGGTACGAGTTTTCGCGCCGATACGGCTCGAGCTCGTCCTTGGTGACGAGCATCGGGCCCAGCGTGTTGGCGCTGTCCTTGCCCTTGGACGGGCCCAGGCTCAGCTTCATCTCGTACCGCTGGAGGTCCCGGGCGCTCCAGTCGTTGAAGATCGTGAAGCCGACGATGTGGTCGTCCGCTTCCTCGGGGTGCAGGTCCGAGCCTTCCTTGCCGATGATGGCGGCGACCTCGAGCTCGTAGTCGAACCACTCGGAGCCGGGGGAGATGGGGACGTCGTCGTAGGGCCCGATGACGGCGGCCACGTTGGCAAAGTAGAAGGCGGGGATCTCCTCCCAAGCCGGGTCCAGCGCGATCTGGGCGGCGGCCTGGACGTTGCGGAGGTGGTCGAGGAACGTGAGGAAGTCGCGCAGCTGTGGCGGCTGGACGGGCGCGCTGAGGTTCGCCCCGGCGAGATCGATCACCTCGCCCGGGTCATCGGTGGCCCGCGAGGCGGCCTCGGCCATCCGCTGCCCGTCGTCGCCCAGGAGGTCGATGACCGAGGTGCCTGGTGCCAGGCCGTGGATCCGGCCGTCGATCACGAGGCCAGCGCGTTCGGTGCCGTCAGTGCTGCGGTAGGTGACCCATCTCATGGTTCGGTGCTCCTGGTGTAGTGGTGGTTGGGCTCGCCCGCCGGGTCGGTGCCGGACGGGGTAAGCAGGAACTTTCGGATCTTGCCGACCGACGTGCGGGGCAGCTCGTCGACGACGGTGTAGACACGAGGCCGCTTGGGGCCGGCCAGGCGTTCGTCAGTGAAGCGGCGAATGTCGTCGACCACATCGGGGGACTCGTGGGCGGACAGCACCACGAAGGCGTGAGGAACCTCATCGCGCAGGGGATCGGGGACACCGATGACCGCCACCTCGTAAACCGCCGGGTGCTCGGCGATGACGTGCTCCACCTCGCCGATCGAGACGTTTTCCCCGCCAACCTTGAGCGTGTCGCTTCTCCGACCGTCGAAGTAGTGGAACCCGTCCTCGTCTACGGTGGCCCGGTCACCGGTGTCGAACCAGACGAAGCCGTCATCGTGACGCTCCACGATGGCTGCCGCGGTGGTCGCGGGGTCGTCCAGGTAACGCAGGAAGAGGGTGGCACCGGGGTGCCCGCCCACCTGGATCGAACCGACCTGGCCGGGACGAGCCCGCTGTCCCGTTGCGTCCATCACCCGTACGTGGCAGCCGATCGTGGGCACGCCGATCGACCTTTCCAGCGATCCGACGGGAGGGTTGGACAGCACTGCCGGGAGGGTCTCCGTCATGCCATAGATCTGGCGGGGGCGACACCCGAGGAGATGGCTGATCTGCTCGTAGTGGGCAGCCGACAGGTTCTGGGCGAACCAGGCGTGCCGGAGTTTGAGCGGGGCCGTGTCGGGCGGCGTGCGGGCCAGGATCATGCGGATGGGCGCGGCGAACAGCGAGGTGTGGGTTGCGTTGTGGCGCCGAGCGTGCCCCATGAACCCGGATGCGCTGAACGCTTGTACCAGGGCTACGCTGGCTCCCGCCGAGATGGCGGCGGCGAACGAGTAGTATTGGGCGTTGGCGTGGAACAGCGGCAGCACGACCAGTTGACGGTCGTGCCGGGACAGCGCCGAGGCCATGGCCATGACATCACCGGCGAAGGCGTAGTTGCCCTGGGTCAGCTCCACGCCTTTGGGTGTCGCGGTGGTTCCCGACGTGAACATCACCGCCAGGCGAGTCGAGGGATCGACGGGGTTGGCCGAGGCTGCGGGGCCCCGCAGCGGTGACAGCTCAGTGTCGTCCTCGTCCACGGCCACCACTGTGGTGGCCGCTCCAGCCAAGGCCACAGACCTACGGTAGGCGTCGGCCCGTGCGCTTGTGCAGATCCCCGCCACTGGCGAGATCCGGGCGACCTGGTGGGCTATTTCGGCCTCGCTCGCGTCAGGATCGGCGGGGACCATCCATGCTCCCAGTCGTGCGCAGGCCAACCACGTGGCCACGAACGCCGGCGAGTTCGACAGCACGAGGTGCACCGCCGAGCCGCGGCCCACCCCGAGGGCAGCCAGCCCGCCGGCAACCGCGGCGACAAGCCCGTCCATCCCGCCGTAGGAGTAACGCATGACTCGGCCGTCGGCGGATTCGAAGACCAAGAAGTCATGGTCCTCGAGCTCGATAGCGGCTTGGTCCCAGCGAGCTTGAAACGTGGCCCCCGCTCTCACGGTCGCCCCTTCAGCGCAGGATCGTGGGCGGCTTGGCATCGATCAGTACTGCGGCCAGGAGGCACGGTTCGGTCCCGGTGTTCACCCAGGCGTGGTAGGTGCCCTGCTGCACGATGCAGTCTCCCGGTCGCAGCAGCGTCTCGCCCTCGTCCATGACCATGGTCATCTCCCCGGAGATGACGACGAGGTAGTCGATCGAGTCCGTGCGGTGCATCGACGGGTGCTTGGCGCTGGCCTCGGCGCCAGGGCGGTTCCGGCTGCCGAGCTCCTCGAAGGCCCCCTCGGCGTCGATCGTTCGATCTGCGGACTCCGGTGGGATCTCGACGACACGGAAGATCGTGCCGAGCGGTGCCGGGTCGTGCGCCATGGGTCGCAACGACCGGTCCTCTGTGCCATCGAGATCGGCTGGGGCTTCGTCGGTGACCCACAGCTCGGTCACGCCCGTCCCAGGCCAGGCCTTGATCTCGGTCACGTTGGGGGCGTGGTCTTCGAACAGGATGATCGATCGGCCCTGGGCGTCGTGGCCGGTGACCACACGGCGGGTTGGCTGGATCATGGTTTCTCCGGGGTCCGAGTTCACGCTGGTTTCCTCCTGTGGGGTCTTTTCGTCCCGGCGGGACTAGTAATTCTGTGGATTGCAGATTATTACGCCGGAAGGATCCACACAAGGGGGTGGGCATCTCCCCGTTGGCCGGACGGGTGGTTATGACGCTTGCTGGTACTGCTGTTCCCACTCGAGGGGGGCTACGTGGTTGAGGGTGCTGTGCAGCCTGGTCGTGTTGTACCAGTTGATCCAACGGAAGATCGCCCGGCGGGCCTCGGCACGTGTCGCGAAGACGCGGCCCTGGAGGCATTCGCGTTTGAGGCTCTCCCAGAACGACTCGGCGACGGCGTTGTCCCAGCACACCCCGGTGCGCCCGACCGAGGGGCGCATCTTGCGGTCCTGACAGAAGTCGACGTAGTCGTTCGAGGTGTATTGCGAACCGCGATCCGCGTGCGCGATCACGCCGGCCACGGCCTTGTCACCGCCTCGTGCGGCGATGGCCATGGCGAGGGCGTCGAGCACGAGCTGGGTGCGCATGTGATCGGCCATCGAGTAGCCCAGTAGCCGGCGGCTACCGACGTCGAGGACCGAGGCGAGGTACAGCCAACCTTCGCGGGTGGGGATGTAGGTGATGTCTTGGCACCACGCCACGTCCGGGCGGCCGGGCGCGAACGCCCGGCCGAGGAGATCGGGGATGTGATAGCCGTCGGGGCCGGGGAAGGTGGTGCGGCACTTGCGGCGCCGGAACCGCCCGGCCATGCCGTGGCGCCGCATCAGGCGGACGACCCGCTTGCGGTTCACGACCAGGCCGGCCTTGCGGAGCGCCTTGTACATGCGCGGCACGGCCAGTTCCAACGGTCACTGCACGGTGGCGGCAGCGTAGAGGGCAGCGGGGCTGTCGTAGTCCAGTAGCCGTCGGCGTTGGCCGTTGATGATGGCGGCGACGGCGTCGACGTGGGCGGGGTCGAGCCCTCGGAGG
>NZ_DATLXO010000025.1:0-20759 GCF_035575815.1 Iamia sp. | reverse complement strand
GTCCGTGGTCGATGAGGTGGTGGCGGGCGACGCTGGTGAAGATGTCGAGCACCCGGGGGGCGCTGGGGGCGGGGCAGGCGCGTAGCTCGGGGTAGAGCGGGATGTTGGCCAGCTCCGCTGCTTTCATGGCGGTGCGGATCTGTCGTTCGATGAGGGCTTCGGTGAGCAGGGCGAGGAACTGGCAGAGGAGGAGGGCTTCGATGCGGTGGGGGGTCTTGAGGTAGACGGGGGCGACCTCCTGGGGGCCTTTGAGCATGTGGTTCCGGCGCTCCAGGTTGGGTTGGTAGCGGTAGGCGGCGAGCACCTCGGCGGGGGTGATCGTCGTGTCGTTGGTGATGAGGGGGAAGCAGCCGTCGCTCGCCGCGTCGCGGGCCACGATGTTCTCCTTGACGTGCCAGGCCACGCGGTGGTGGGTGCGGGTGAGGCGGCGGTAGCGGGTGTTGGCCCCGGGCCGGCCCCGTTTCTCTTGCCGGAAGGTCTCCTCGGTGGTCTCGGTGACGGTGAAGCCGACCCAGCGGGTCGCGCCGGCGCTGTCGACCGCCGCGGTGGCGGCGGCTTCGACGGCGGCGACGGTGCGGATGCGGGCCTTGGGTGAGGCGAGCCGCTGGTTGAGGTCGTCGAGGGCGGCAATGCCTTTGGCGATGCGGGCTCGGCGGGCTTCGGCGTCACGGTCGATCTTGGTGGAGGAGCGGACCCAGATGACCCGGTAGCCCTCCGCTGACGGGGAGCGGGCTGTGGTGGTGTGCCACACCTCGTCGACCTCATCGTGGCGGCGGCCGGCCCGCCGGTGCGCTTCGGCCCAATCGGGGTCGTGGCCGCAGAGCCAGTCGCGGAACTCGGCGTCTTCTTTGCGGGAGCGGGGCAGGACGGTCACGAACCGGCCGCCGTTGCGGTTGATGTGGTCCATGGCGGCCCGGTTGGCGGCGGCCAGCACCAGGTCCTGGATGTTGGAGGAGAAGTCGGTGTTGGCGAACTCGCCCTCGCTGGAGCCGAGCCCGGTGAAATCGAAGCGCAGCACGCCGAATCCGCGGTCGGCCAGGCCGCGACTGATCCTCGTTGCCGCGGCGAGGTCCTTCGAGCAGGTGAAGCAGTGGGCGAACAGTGCGAAGGCGAGCGGTTCGCCGTCGGGCAGATCGAGACGGGCGGCGAGCTGGTCACCCCGGGAGCCGGTGAACGTCGCAGGTCTGGTGTCGGTGCGCACGGTTGGGGGAACCCGGCGGTGCACCGAGATCTTCCTGGTCGTCGGGCTCAGTGCGCTTGCTTGCGAAGCTGTCGGGCCCGAAGGTCGTCGGGCCAGCGGTGATCGAGGGGCACGATCGAGCCCGGCGGGTGCGGTTCCGTCGCCGTCTCGAGCGCCTGGCGAACGATCGTCTGGTGGAGTGAGCGGTCGCCGACGTCGCCGAGGGTGAGGCCGAAGGGATGAGCGACGAAGCACGCGAGTGACGGCTTCGAGATGCGGGTGATGGTTGGCACCTGGGTGATCGACACCGTCGGGATGCCGGCCTCGTCCAGGTCTCGCTGGAGCAGTCCGACCGACTGCTGGCAGACCGGTCAGGCGGGCACCAGCAGGGCGAGGTGGGCTTGCTCGTCGTGGATGCGCTCGACCGCCGTGGGGACGGCTCGCTCGAACAGGCGACGGCCCTCGGGGACGAACCCCATGGTTGAAACCACCGTCGGTGCGAGCGCGCCGATGAGCCCCTCCTCGGCCAGCCGTTGCAGCGTGCGCACCGGGTACACGACATCGAGGTCCTCCATGGCCCGGTCGGTGTCGTACCCCACGTGGGACAGCTGGACCTCGGCGTCGGCGGGCAGCAGTGCCGCTGCCCCACCTGCACCCAGTGGTCGGTCGTCCGGTCGGTGGGCTCCGGCAGTCGACACGAGCGTGACGATCGCCTCCGACAGGGGCACGGCGAGCGGTGTCCGGGCCGATGGGTCGTCGAACGCGACCCATTCGAAGTCGGCCACGCCCACGACCTCACGCACGAAGCGCCGCTCGATCTCCGCGAAGTCGGCACTGTCGTCAGCGAAGTCCTCCACGAGGATCAGGGCTGCTCGAGGTGGGCCTTCAGGGACTGGATGCCCTCCTCGAACACCGGCTCCATCGCCGTGGCCATTTCGTCGGGCGACCGGTTGATCTCGATGCTCTTCTCGATGCGGGCCATGTGGCCTCCTTGGTGGATGTACGTCTGGTGGACGAGAGCGGGTCGTTCAGGCGACCGCGCCGTAGACCAGGGCCAGCACGAGGCCGTAGACAGCGTGGCCCATCACGAACCCGACGGGGGTCATGGCACCCCAGTTCTTGCCGAGCACCCCGGGGGCGGCGACCGTGACCTCGCCGCGATCGTCCACGGCGACCGTGCGACCGTCGTCGGGTGTGCCGGCGCCGACAGGCTGGAGGCTCATGCGGGGGTGCATCTTGGGCATCATCGGCATGAACATCACCCCGGCGATGAGGGCGTGGACGACGCCGATGAGCAGTCCGACCCACCAGCTGTCGTCGTCGAAGGCGGTGAACAGGGATCCGTAGACGATTCCGAAGACCACCGTGCCCATCATCACGAAGTGGAGGATCCCGCCGATGGTGGTGGCGGTCTTGCGTTCGCCGGACACCATCGAACCGAGGACGAGGGGCATGGGCGGCATGTCAGTCATCCCGGCTCGTGCCGCCATCTGCATCATGGCAGTCATGACGAGGGTGGCGACGAAGCCGCCGGCGAGTGCTGCGAGGAGATCGAACTCAACCATGAAGCCGGAACCCGGTCCTCGCGTGTCGTATCCCGTCGAGCCCGGAGGGTTCGCTCAGACCGTGTGGGGTTGGTCGTCCCGCTCGGCGACGTGGATGGCCCATGCCGCGTTGACCAGGCCGATGTGGGTGAAGGCTTGGGGAAAGTTGCCGAGCATCTCCCCGGTGTCCGGGTCGATCTCCTCGGCGAACAAGCCGACGTCGTTGGCGCAGGACACCATGCGGTCGCACAGCTCGCGGGCGCGCCCGACCTCGCCGAGCAGCGCCCAGCAGTGGGCGAGCCAGAACGTGCACAGGGCGAACGCGCCCTCCTCACCGTCGAGCTCGTCCTCGGTGAGGTAGCGGTAGACGAAGCCCTGCTCGTCGGTCAGGTCGGTGGCGATGGTCTCGATGGTCGATCGCATCCGGGGATCGTCGGCCGGAAGGAAGCCCACGATGCCATCATCAGCACCGATGCGTCCGGCTCGTCGCTGTCGAAGCTCTGGGCGAAGGCGCCGAGGGGTTCGCTCCACGCCCGGTCGGTGATCTCGGCGCAGATCTCGTGCCGGGCCGCGTCCCAGCGTTCGACCTGCTCCGCGCTCGCGCCGATCCGGTCGGCGAGCTGGCAGGCCCGGTCGGCGGCCACCCAGCACATCAGCTTGGAGTAGGTGAAGTGGCGGGGTTCGCCGCGGATCTCCCAGATGCCCTGGTCCGGCTCCCGCCACCGGCTCACCGCGGCGTCGGCGAGGTCGCACAGGAAGCCCGCCGTGATGTCGTCGATCTCGCCGAGCTGCTCGATGAGCTGGCACGCGGCACCGAGGAGCTCGCCGTAGACGTCGAGCTGGACCTGGTCCCAGGCGCCGTTCCCGATGCGCACGGGGCGGCTCTCGCGGAAGCCGGCGAGGTGAGCGAGCTCGGCCTCGGGCAGGTGCCGCTCACCGCCGATGCCGAACATGATCGGCAGCGGATCTCCGCTGGTCATCCGGGTCCCCGCCGCGGTGGCGAAGAACCGGAAGAAGTGCTCGGCCTCGTCAGGGCACGCCGCCACCCACAGTGCCTCCAGCGTGAGGCTGGCATCCCGGACCCAGGCGTAGCGGTAGTCCCAATTCCGACTGCCGCCGAGGGCCTCGGGCAGCGAGGTCGTCGGCGCGGCGATCACCGCACCGGACGGGGCGTAGGTGAGGGCCTGCAGGACGCGGCCGCTGTGTGAGACCAGTTCCGCGTAGGGGCCGTCGTAGGACTGGTGGAGCTCGGACCACGACTCCCACGCGGCGATGGTGTCGTCGGCGTGCTGGAGCAGCTCGTCCTGGGCCCAGGGATCGGGTACCTCGCCCCAGGGATCGTGGAGTCGGAGCCCGAAGCCGAGGCGCTGCCCCGCAGCGATCGTGACGGTGGAGCGAACCGTCGCAGCCTCGGTGTCGATCTCCCAGCCTGGTCCGGCGATGAGCGCGGCGGTGGCGCCACCGCGAGCAAGGACAGCGCCGCCACCACTGGCCGTGACCTGGGGGCGGACGAGCCCGTACTCGGGGCGGAGCGCGAGCTCGGTGTCGATCGCGACCGACCCCTCGCACCCGACGACGACTCTGATGATGCCGGGCGGCGCATGCTGGCCGATGTGGTGGCCCCGCTCGTGCTCGCCGAGCGGCAGGAGGTCCCAGACCTCGACGCGACCGGAGGGTGTCTGCCATTCGGTGCAGACGGCCATCGTCTCGCCGAGGTAGCGGCGGGAGGCGGTACCGCCGTCGGTGGGGGCGAGCGACCAGTGCCCGGCGTCGGGGTCGAGCAGCGACGCCAGCACGGCCGGGGAATCGAACCGCGGGAGGCATGCCCAATCGATGGTGCCGTCGAGCGCGACGAGGGCCGACCCCTGGCAGTTCGAGATCAGGGCATGGTCCCCGATGGCCGCCGACGGGCCGCGGTGCCGATGGGCGTTGCTCACGGGCGGCTCAGCCGGCCTGTCGTTCTCCGCCGGCTTCGACCCGCACGCCGCGCCAGAACGCGACGCGCCCGGCGATCTCGGCGGCGGCCTGCTTCGGGGTCGGGTAGTACCAGGCAGCCGTCGGGTTCACGTCGCCGTCGACGACGACGTCGAAGTAGGACGCCTCGCCCTTCCAGGGACAGACCGAACGATGGTCGCTCGAGCGGAACTTGTCCCGGTCCAGGGACTCGATCGGAAAGTAGTGGTTACCCCCGACGACAACGGTGTCGTCGCTGTTTGCCAGGACGGTGTCGTTCCAGATCGCTCGGGCCATGATCGATGCTCCTGTGTCGGTGGACGGGTGGGGACGGGAACCCGTTGGTACGCCGTACTGTTCCTTACCCCGCAGGAGGCCGTAGGCGCGGGTACCGGCGGTGGAGCTGGTCGATGCTGCAGGGCTGGCGCCGCTGCATCGAGACACCAGACCCCGCTGGTCACACGCCGGGGGCGCGGCCCATGAGCCGGTGGGCGGTCGCGGTGGCGACGCCGAACACGAGGTGCGCCCTGAGGTCCTTGGCCAAGGTCTCCTTGTCGTAGCGCCAGATGGGTTCGTAGATGCCTGCGGCGCCGAGCAGCGCATAGGCAGATCCCCAGGCGACGGGACCGAGCAGGAGCCCCTCGGCCGCAGCGGAACCAGACCTGGAACGGGTCAGGACGCCATGGAGCGCCCCCCACTGCGATCCGGTGGCCCAGTGGACCACGTTGTTGGTCAGCGCTGCGGAGCGATCGGGAAGTTCCTTCCGCAACACAGTGTGTACGACTCGCCTCCCCACCTGCGCCGGCGCGCCCGCATCAGCGAAGCTCTTCGTGGACGAGGAGAACTCCCAGTGGATGAAGCTGTCCTCGCCACCGCTTCGTCGGTAGCGGGAGTACCAGAGCAGGTCCATGGCCAGCGTGCCGACGGCGCCGGCGACGGCGCCTCGGGCGATGGCTCGCAGCGGGCGGTTCGGGGCGGTCGGCATGTTCGTGCATCCTCCGGAGTCGGCAACCCACACATACCACGGAGACATTCCGCGCAGGCGTCGGTATCCACCGGTCCCGCGGAATGAACGAGGACAGGCAGCGGGTTGGACTGCCATGGTCACCGCGCTGATCCTTGCTGCGCTCCCGAGCCCGTCGTCCAACGCGATCGACATCGGCCCGTTGTCGATCCGTGCCTACGGCGTGGCGATCGGGATCGGCGTCGTGCTCGCGGTTCACATCGCCCAGCGACGGTGGGAGGCCCGCGGCGGTGACGCAGCCGACATCGGTTCCGTTGCGATCTGGGCGGTCCCTGCGGGCCTGGTCGGTGCACGCCTCTACCACGTCGTGACCGACTGGCATCGCTTCGAGGGCCGCGGGTGGCACGCGTTCGCGGTGTGGGAGGGCGGCCTGGGCATCCCTGGCGGCCTCCTGGTCGGCGTGGTGACCGGTGTCGTGGTGGCGCGCCGGCAGGGTCTGCCGGTGGCGGGCCTGCTCGACGCCGTGGCCCCGGCGATCCCGGTCGCGCAGGCGGTGGGACGGCTGGGGAACTGGTTCAACCAGGAGCTGTTCGGGCGACCGAGCGACCTGCCGTGGGCCCTGCGCATCGACCCCCAGCACCGCCCCGAGGGTTTCGCCGATGTGGCGACCTACCACCCGACCTTCCTGTACGAGGGCTTTTGGAACCTGGCCCTGGCGGGCCTGCTCGTGTACGTCGGCCGGCGATGGCGGCCCCGGCCCGGACAGCTGTTCGTCGGCTACGTGGCCGGCTACGCGGCGGGACGACTGTGGGTGGAAGCGCTGCGGGTCGATCCCGCGACCGAGATCGCCGGGGTGCGCGTGAACATCTGGGTCAGCTCGGCGGTGCTCCTCGCGGCGGTGGCCGTCCTCGTCGTCCGGTCTCGAGCCGGTCGCGTCGGCGTCCGGCCCAGGCCGGTCGGAACCGAGCCTGCGCAGCCGGGCACCCCGTCCTGTCAGGAGGTCGCCCGGATGCTGCAGTCGTTCCTCGACCGGGAGGTCGACGACGGCACGGCCGAGCGGGTGGCAGCGCATCTGGAGATGTGCCGGCACTGCGGCCTGGACGCCGACGTCTACCGGGACATCAAGGCGTCCCTGTCGCGTTCGACGCCGGCCGTGTCCGAGTTGACGCTCCGGCGCCTTCGGCACTTCGGCGAGGAGCTGAGCGCCGCGGCGAGCGGATCTCCGCAGGGGACAGGTATCTGACGATGGTCGAGCTCCTGTTGCCCCGTACCGACGGCGGGGTTCTCGTCCAAGTGGTCGTCGCCGTCGTGCTCTTCACCGGCCTGGGGTTCGCGGTCCGCCGCAACCGGGACCTGGTCGTCTTCGTGTCCGGGTTGGCGACCATCACCGCGGCGTGGTTCGCGCTCCGGACGGTGCATTGAGCGCCATGGTCGGGCCTGCGTCATCGACGAACGATCCGGGCCCGGCCGAGTACGAGCCGGGGGATGGGTGGTGGTTGCTGGCGGTCGTGGTCTCGATCGTTTTCGTCGCACTCGCCATCGTCTTGGAGGTGCTCGGGGGCTCGTTCGCGAACTCGCCCGTGCCGGACTGGGCGCACGTCGTCCCCATCGGTGGCCGAGCGGGCTTCGCGTGGTGTGGTGGGTGGCGGTGGCGGCGGCTGCCGGTCTGTTCCGGCTCGGTCTGCACCGGCTCGGCCTGGAGATCATCTCGACGGCGATCGTCTCCTACGGCGAGGCCAGGGACGCCTTCCCTCAGGCGCTCTCCCTGGCTCAGGACACCGGGTTCAGCATCAACTACGGGACCAACCCGTACACCTCGTACAGCTCGAGTGACCAACCCTTCCTGTTCGACGAGGAACCCGATCCTCGGTTCCCGGCGCTGTCGAGGGTGGTCGGTGTCACCGTCGGAGACACGGACAAGGCGTACCCCTTCGAGGTCATCAGCGAGGAGCGAGCCGTGAACGACGTGGTCGGTGACACACCGCTCGCGGTGCTCTGGGGCGGCGACACGGCCGATGCCCTCGACTCGGCGTCGATCGCCGCGGGGGATGCCATCGGGACCGGGATCGCCTACGAGCGCACGGTCGACGACCAGGTGCTGACGTTCGCCAGCGCCGGCGACGACCGGTTCACCGACGAGGAGACGTCGTCGACCTGGAACCTGCTGGGCCAGGCCGTGGACGGACCGCTCGCCGGCGAGCAGCTCGAAACGGTCCCGCACCGCAACGAGTTCTGGTTCGCGTGGGCCAGCTTCTTCCCCGACGGCGAGGTCTACTCATTGAGGTGAGCGCCACAGTCGCCTCGGCAGGGATCGGCGGCGAAGGGGTGCTCCTCGGGCGAGGGTCACGCGCTCGACGAGGCAGTCATCCGCAGGATCGACCCGGCGGCGAACGGAGCCGGCAGGTGCAGGCCCATGGGCTCGTACACCGACGGCGGGACCGAGATGTCGGCGACGAAGAGGTCACCGACGACCTGCGGCGCCACGCGGAGGCCGCTCTTCGGCAGTGCCAGCGTGAGGGTGGCGTCGGCGACGATGCACGGGCTGCCGACCCGTCCCGTGGTGGCGTCGAGTCCGCTGGGCAGATCGAGTGCCAGCGTGGGCGACGGCTGGCCGTTCGCCCAGTCGATCCAGCTGGCGGTCGGCTCGCGCGGGTCGTCGCGCAGGCTGTACCCGAGCATGGCGTCGATGACCAGGGACGCCGGCGGCGGCTCGGCGGCGAGCGGCACGCCCATGCGGCGCAGGATCCCGAGCTGGTGAGCGGGCACATCCCGGAGATCGTGCCCGGCCAGCGCGATGGCAACCGAAACCCCGCGGTTGTGCAGGTGCCGTGCCGCCACGAGGCCACCGCCACCGTTGCCACCCGGCCCGGCCAGCACCGTGCAGGTCGACGGGTGGTAGCGGGTGAAGGCCAGGTCGGCGAGGCTGCGGCCCGCGTTCTCCATCATCTGGACGAGTTGGATGCCGAGCTCGTCGACCATGACGCGGTCGACCTCGCGCATCTGCTCGGCGGTGATGGCTGGCAGTTCGGCCGAGGGGTAGGGCGTGGTTCCGCTCACCGATCGAGCGTCGCCAGGACGGCGTCCGCAACGTCCTCCGCGGTGATGCCGGTCTCGGCGAGTGCATCGGCGCCCGGCGCGGACAGCCCGAATCGGTCGATGCCCACCACGGCGTCGGCGAACTCGTGCCACCCTTGACACGCGCCCGCCTCGACCGAGACGGTGGGTCGCTGCGGCGGCACGAGCTGGTCGCGCTCGAACCCCGGGCGCGCCCGGAACCGTTCCCAGCTCGGCAGGGAGACGACCCGAGCCCCCACGCCTCGGGCGGCGAGCAGGTCCCGGGCGTCGAGCGCGACGTGCACCTCGGACCCCGTCGCCAGGATCGTGGCCTGGTCACCGTCGGCGATCACGGCCCCACCGACGTGCACCTGGTCGGTCGGCAGGCCGGGTAGTGCCTGGCGGGACAGGATCAGGGCCGAGGGGCCGTCGGACTCGAGAGCGGCTCGCCATGCGGCCGCGGTCTCGTTGCCGTCGGCGGGGCGCAGCACGGTGAGTCCGGGGATGGCGCGGAGGCTGGCGAGGTGCTCGATCGGTTGGTGGGTGGGGCCGTCTTCGCCCATGCCGACGGAGTCGTGGGTGAGACCGTGGGCTGCGGCATCGTCCTGCTTGGTGGTGCCGTAGCCGATGTGGCTGCCGACGACGACGAGCGTTGGCCGATCGTGCTCAGTCCGGGCTGCGTCGACGGCGGCGTCGAGGTCGGCGAGGTCGTTGACATCGTCAACGCGCAGGACGTGCCAGCCGTAGGCATCGAACCGCCGGGCGACGTGCTCGCAGAACGCCAGATCGGTGGAGCCCTCGATGGAGATGTGGTTGTCGTCGTAGAAGACGGTCAACCGGTCGAGACCGAGGGTGCCGGCCAGCGAGGCGGCTTCGCTGGACACCCCCTCCATGAGGTCGCCATCACCGGCGATCACCCAGGTCCGGTGGTCGACCACGTCGTGACCCGGGCGGTTGAACCGGGCCGCCAGCACGCGTTCGGCGATGGCGAGGCCGACGGCCATGCTGATGCCCTGCCCGAGGGGACCGGTGGTGACCTCGACGCCGGGGGTGTGGCCTCGCTCGGGATGCCCGGGGGTTCGTGAGCCGAGACGGCGGAACGACCGGAGGTCGTCGAGGCTGACGTCGTAGCCGGAGAGGTGCAGGGCGGAGTACTGCAGCAGGCTGGCGTGGCCGGCGGACAGCACGAACCGGTCACGGTCGAACCAGTCCGGCGTCGACGGGTCGTGGCGGATCCAGCGGGTGTAGAGGCGGGTGATCAGCGGCGCCAGGACCATCGCCGTGCCGGGGTGCCCGGATTCGGCTCGTTCGACGGCATCGGCGGCCAGGAACCGCACCGCGTCGATGGCGTCGCGCTCGGCGCCCGGGGTCATCGGCCCGTGATCGCCGTGGCCGCGAGCGACGACGTCGTCGCGCCACGTGGTCGTGGTCTGGGTGCTCATGGCTGCTCCGATGTGCTTCTGATGTGGATTTCCGGTGGCGGGGCCGCTTGCGTCCCGTGGTGGGTCAGACGACTCCCGGGAGGTGACTGCGATCGTTCCAGCGGTCGAGGACGCGGACCTCGCGCTTCCAGCCCAGCGCGCTCAGGCTGCCGGTTCCGAGGTCGAGGTGACGTCCGTGGACGATGTCGAGCCCGAGCCAGCGGATCGTGAGCGCCTTCAGGCTGTGGCCGTGCCCGAAGACCAGGACGTCTCCGCCGACCGCGCAGGTGTCCAGCAGCGCTGTCACCACGCGGTCGACGCGGTCCGACACGTCACCCGGGGTCTCTCCGCCGGGAGCGCCGTCGCGCCACAGCTCCCAGGCCGGATCCTCGGTGCGGATGTCGGCGGTGGTGCGGCCCTCGTACGCGCCGTAGTCCCACTCGACGAGGTCATCGCAGATCTCGGCCCGGTCGTCGAAGCCGGCGATCTGGCAGGTCTCCATGGCGCGTCGGAGCGGACTGGTCAGCACGCGCTCGAACCGGGCGCCGTCCAGGCGGCGGCGGAGGTGCTCGGTGAGGGCGCGTCCCTGGTCGGTGAGGGCGAGATCGGTCGTGCCGGTGTGCTGGCCGCTCAGGCTCCACTCCGTCTGGGCGTGACGGACGAGCACGACGCGTTGGCTCGGGTGCTCGGCGCCCTCATCCACGGCACGGCCCTGTCCGGGCGCGGTGCCAGGCGGCGGCACCGACCAGTCCGGCGTCGTCGCCGAGGTCGGCGACGAGCACCTCGATCGGCTCGGCGAGGTTCCGGGGCCCGTGGCGGTCGAGCGCCTCCCGCACGGGTGCGAGGAGCAGGTCGCCGTTGCGGCCGACACCGCCGCCGAGCACGATGGCCGAGGGCGTGAAGAGGAACGCCAGGTTCGTGACGCCGGCGGAGAGCACCTGGACGAGCTCGTCCCAGACGCGGCGCGCATCGGGGTGACCGTCGTGGACCAGCTCGACGACACGTGCGCCGTCAGCCGGTAGCCCGGCGAGCTCGGCTCGACGGCCCAGTGCGGTCCCGGACGCGAGGTTCTCGAAGCTCGCTGGCTCCCCTCTTCGATCGGCGGCGAGATCGAGCACGGTGTGGCCGACCTCCGCCAGCGAACGAGAACCGGCGACCAGGCGTCGGCCGAGCAGGACGCCGGCGCCGATGCCCGTGGACACGGTGAGGTAGACGATGTCGGCGTGTCGCTGACCGGCGCCGAAGTACGCCTCGCCGACTGCTGCGAGGTCGGCGTCGTTGGCGAGCGCGACCGGGACGCCGAGGCTTTCGGTGAGCGAGTGCTCCACGAGCGCGTCGGCCCAGTGGGGCGGCAGGTTCGGTGCGTGCTCCAGGCGGCCGAGCCGGTGGTCGACCCTTCCAGGTACACCGACGACCGCGTGTCCGACGGCCTGATCGGCCAGCACGTCGCCCACCAGGTCCATGAGCGCATCAGGGCAGGTAGCCGAGCGAGGGGTCGGCTCGGAACGACGGAGGAGCAGGTTGCCGTCGGGGGTCACGATGGCCGCTCGCATCTGGGTGCCACCGACGTCCACGGCCAACGTCGCGGAGCGATCAGCCATCGGCGCGTACCTCGGGGCAGTGCCACCCACCGTCGGCGGCGATCAGCTCCTCGGCCGCCTCCGGACCCCAGGAACCGGGTGGGTAGGAGACCGCGGGTGGCTGCCTCTCGAGGGCAGGGGCGACGATCCGCCAGGCTTCCTCGACGCCGTCGGCCCGAGCGAAGAGCCGCTGGTCGCCGTCGAAGGCGCTGTCGAGCAGCCGGGCGTAGGCCTCGTCACGAGGTCCGTCCCGGCTTTCGTCGTAGTCGTAGGTCAGGTCGACCGGGCGGCTGTGCAGCTCCTCTCCGGGGTGCTTGATCTGCACGGAGACCGAGACCCGTTCACCGGGCTTGAGCCGGAACAGGAGGTGGTTGGGATGGGGCAGTTCGGTGTCGGTTCGGGCGAAGAACAGTCGTGGCGGCCGCTTGAACTCGACCAAGACCTCGGTGGCCGTGGTCGCCAGCCGCTTGCCGGCCCGGATGTAGAAGGGGACGCCCGCCCACCGCCAGGAGTCGATCTCGGCCCGGAGCGCCACGAAGGTCTCCACGTCGGAGTCGGCGTCGACACCGTCTTCGTCGCGGTAGCCGTCGTACTGGCCCCGCACCATGGCATTCGGATCCAACGGCGGCATGGCTGACAGCACCTTGACCTTCTCGTTGCGCAGCGCTTTGGCGCTGGCGTCGACCGGCGCGTCCATCGCCACCAGGGCGAGGACCTGGAGGAGGTGGTTCTGGACCACGTCGCGGACCGCTCCCACCTCCTCGTAGAACGAACCCCGACCCTCGACACCGAAGTCCTCGGCCAGGGTGATCTGCACGCTGTCGACGTAGTGACGGTTCCACGCCGGTTCCAGCAGCAGGTTGGCGAAGCGGAAGACCAGCAGGTCGAGCACCTGCTCCTTGCCGAGGAAGTGGTCGATGCGGAACACGGCCTCCTCCGGGAACCGATCGAGCACGCACCGGTTGAGCGCCCGTGCCGAGGCCAGGTCCCGGCCGAAGGGCTTCTCGAGCACCACCCGGCCGTGCTCGTTGAGACCGGCATCGGCGAGCCCGCCGATCACGGTCTCGAACAGGGACGGGGGGATCGCCAGGTACAGCAACGGGCGCTCGCTCGAGCCCAGCGCGTCGACCAACCGACCGTAGGTGTCGGCCTCCCGGTAGTCGCCGGCCACGTACGTCAACGCCCCGACCAGCCGGTCCCACGCGGCCGCGTCCACACCGTCACCGAACTCCTCGACCGAGGCGCGCGCGTACTCGGCGAGTTCGTCGGTCGACCAGTCCGAGACCGCGACTCCCACCACCTTCTCCGGGAGCGCGCCGGCCTGAGCCAGCTCGTGCAGCGCCGGGTACAGCATCTTCCTGGCGAGGTCGCCGGTGGCGCCGAAGAGGACGAGGGCGTCGCTGCGGTCGCTCATGACGACTGCACGACGTGGCCACCGAACTGGTTGCGCAACGTGGCGATGGCCTTCATGGCGGGGGAGTCGTCCTGGCGGGAGGCGAACCGGGCGAAGAGCGCCGCGCTGATGGCCGGCGCGGGAACGGCATGGGCGATCGCCTCCTCGACGGTCCAGCGGCCCTCACCCGAGTCGTCGGCGTAGCCCCGCACGGAGGCGAGGCCTGGATCCTTCGCCAGGCCCTCCGCGAGCAGGTCGAGCAGCCAGGACCGCACCACGCTGCCGTGACGCCAGACCTCGAGGGAGGCCGGGACGTCGGCGAGGTCGGGGTCGCGGTCGTAACCGACGACGTCGTGGCCCGCTCGGCGCAGCCGCTCGGACATGTTCGCCCCCATCTTGCCGAGCCCGATGATCGAGATCTTCACGGTCGTACCTTTCGTCGCTCGTCTTCTGATCGCAGCTCCCCGGCCTTCGTTCGGATGCAACCGAGCAAGCGTTCGAACGCATCAGCGAACGAGGTGTCTCCTTCTGCTTGCAGCGCTTCGCCGAGCGCCTCGAGATCGACGCCTTCCGCCGCGGCCCGCCGTACCCAGACCTGCGCCTCGGCGCTGTCCGTCGGCATCGTGCCCACCACCTCACCGGTTCGGGCGAAGGCGAGCATCGTGGCCTCCGGCATCGTGTTCACCGTTCCGGCCGCGGCGAGGGTGCTCACGTAAAAGGTCTCGGGCAGTGCGGGGTCCTTGGTGGAGGTGCTGGCCCAGAGCAGGCGTTGGGGCCGAGCGCCGGAGAACGACAGACGTCTCCAGCGGTCACTGGCCATCAGCTCGCTGTGGGCGGAGTGAGCCAGCTGCGCGCTGGCCACGCCGAGACGGTTGTGCAGCTCCGACGGCAGCCGTTGGTTGGCCTTGGCGTCGATCCGGGAGATGAAGTACGACGCCACCGATGTGACGTCGAGGTCGTCACCTGCGTCGATGCGTCGCTCGAGGCCGCGGAGGTACGCCTCGGCGACCGCGCGCCACTGGTCGAGGGAGAAGAGCAGTGTGACATTGACGTTGACCCCGAAGACGGTCAACTCCTCGATGGCGCCGATGCCCTCCCGTGTGCCTGGCACCTTGATCATCGCGTTGGGTCGATCCAGCCGGGTGAACAGCTCCGCACCGAGCTGGACCGATCCTTCGGTGTCGTGCGACAGCCGAGGCGGGAGCTCCAGCGAGACGAACCCGTCACTACCACCACTGGCCTCGTAGGTGTCCCGCAGCACGTCGGCAGCATCCTGGATGTCTCGGATGGCCACCTCCCAGAACAGCGCTTCGGGATCGTCCGTGCCGTGCTCGACGGCGAGCCGCAGGGCGTCGTCGTAGTCGCTGCTGCCCGAGATGGCCTGTTCGAAGATGCTGGGGTTCGACGTCACCCCGCTCACGGCGTACCGGTCCACGTACTCCCGCAGGCGTCCGCTGTCCAGCAGGGCCCGATGGATGTTGTCGTACCAGACGCTCTGTCCGAGGTCCTGAAGTCGATGCAGTGGCGTGCTCATGTGGTTCTCCCGGTGGCGGTGTGGGTGGGCGGTCTCCGAACATGTGGCGCCGGCATGCGGGTGGAGCGGGAACCCGGAGCAGACCGGTTGCATTCCGATATGGCCGCCAGTGGCGCGTTCTGCTCATGGGTCGGTCGAGTTGTCGCATAGCGTGGAGTCTCATGGCCTCGACCCGTGCGACGGACCGCTGGCGGGCCCGGGCAGGATCGGCGGTGGTGCTCGCCGCCGTGCTCGCCCTCGGCGCATGTGGGACCGATGGGACCGAGACCAACGCGCCGACGACCGACGTCGAGACTACGATCGGCGCCGACGATGACGTCGCGGACGAGCAGGAGGAGCTCTTCCCTGACGTCCTCGAGGTGGAGGTCACCCCGGTCGACGACGGCCGCTACGAGGTGGCGGTCACGCTGTCGTCGCCCCACGACACGCCGGAACGCTACGCCGATGCGTGGCGGGTGCTCGACGAGGAGGGCAACGAGCTCGGCCGCCGCGAGCTGGCCCACGATCACGCGGCCGAGCAGCCCTTCACCCGACAGACGACGGTGGAGATCCCCGACGAGGTCGACGAGATCACCGTCGAGGGCCGGGATCAGGTCAGCGGCTACGGCGGCGCCACGGTGACCGTCACCGTTCCCCGCGACGGCTGAGGTCCATCGCAGCTCGCCAGCGCTGCGGGCGCCGCAGCCGGTGGCGAGCACCGGATGGTGGATCGGGAATGCCGAGCCCGAGGTGCGGGTTCCGCTTCCGATACGTATCCCAGGCGAGGAGTCCCCGTGCACACGGTCACTGTGCCCCTGCGGAAGTCCGTCGTCCCGGTACTCGCCGTGCTCGGGCTGACCCTTGCCGCCTGCGGTGGCGATGTCGACCCGGTCACGGCGCCGCTCCCAGGCGGCTCCCCCGACGGCACCACGTCCACCAGCGAGGCCCAGGCCGCGGAGGAAGCCCGGGCGATCGTCGGCGACGTCGTCGACTTCGCCCTGACCAGCGACGAGTGGCCCGGGGCGTTCGGGTTCGTCACGATGCGCCTTCGAGAAGGTGCCTTCGACGGCAACGACGTCTACTTCGTCCGGACCGACGCCTCCGACGAGTCCTTCGCCCAGGCCGAGGAGCTCGTGTACGTCCCGAAGCTCGCCTCCCTCACTGGCGAGGGCCTGTCGGGCGCGGCGTACGTCGTCGAAGACGCCTCCGACGACCAGCCCACCGTCTTCTCCACCGAACCGGGCCGGGACGACTACACGCCGGCGTGGAGCCTGCACCGGGTCACCTGGTCGGGCGAGCCGCGCGTCGTTCGCTCCGAGGCCGAGATCCTCGATGCCGAGCGCTCCGGCGACCTGACGATCGAGCGCACGAACATCGTCTTCAACGGCGGCATGGTCAAGTGGTCGTCGGGCGAGATGGCCGTCGACGACGAGCGCACCGACTACCTCGGCAAGGGCCAGCTCCTCGAACCCGTCGACACCACGGTGCTCACGGCCACGTTCAAGCTCAGCCAGTGCTTCCCGGCCAGCCGCTACTTCGTGCTGGACCACTCGATGGAACCGATGGCCGACATGACCCACACCCTCTTCTCCCCGCGCCTTCAGGACGGTCCGTCGCAGGCTGGTGCCACCGGACGCACGAACGTGTTCATGAACGGCGTGTCCGGCCCGGGCCCCATGGGGTTCCAGCCATCCGCGTTCGACTTCGACGCCGGCGACCCAGCCTGGTCGCCGTACTGGGACCACTACGCCTACTCCTGGACCGACGACGCCACCGCCCGCGTGCTCCGGAGCCAAACCGAGATTCACGAGGCCCGCGATGCGGGCGAGCTCGAAGAGTTCCCCGGCGTGCCCGACACGAACGGCACCGTGTTCACCGTGAACTGCCCGGTCCCCGTGCTGGCCCCGACCACCTTCGAGGCCTGAACGGCCCGGCCGCAACGTCGCCGGAATACCTGACCTACCTGGTCGGGTTTGCGGGTATGTGGGACCAACAGGCTCCCATGCCCCGTGAACCCGACCCAGGGAGGTCATCGCATGACCAAGAGCTGCACGACCCTCGACCTCGACGCCTTCGAGTCGACCAAGTCCGCCGTGGAGGCCGACCCGACAGCTGGTCAGGGCAGCTTCCGGACCACCACCACATGGGAGGACGGCGCCCGAGCCCGCACCGTGGCCCGATCCTTCACGATCGAGACCGACGAACCGGCACCGCTCGGCGGCACCGACGAGGCCGTCGATCCCATGGAGCTGCTCCTCGCGTCCGTGGGCACCTGCCTGACCATCGGCTGGGTCACCAACGCCGTGCGACGCGGCATCGACTTCCGCGACCTGCGCATCGACGTCTCCGGTGACTACGACCTGCGCGGCTACCTCGGCATCGACGAGACCCGCCCCGGCTTCGGGTCCATCAGCTACACGGTCCACGTCGACACCGACGCCGACGACGCAACGCTCGAGGACATCCGCAAGGCCGCAGAAGCGGGCTCGCCGATGGTCGACAACGCCGCGAATCCGACGCCGCTGCGCGGCTCGGTCCAGCGCGCCAGCTGAACCCGCCCCCGAAGACGATTGACGACAGGAGAACCCCATGGCCGAGCGTGTCCGCTTCTACTTCGACCCAATCTGCCCGTGGTGCTACCAAACCTCCCGGTGGGCCCGCCGCTTGGAGGAGCTCGGCATCGTCGACCTCGATTGGGGCGTATTCTCCCTCGAGCTCCAGAACCGGGGCAACGAGCCCGAAGATCTGGCTCGAGCCCACGCCCGCTCCGAGCTCGCCCTCCGCACGGCCATCGCCGTGCGTGACGAGGTCGGTGCCGCCGGCGTGGGCCGGTTCTACGAGCGCCTTGGCGCACGCGTGCACGAGCAGGGAGAACCGCTCGACGACGCGACAACGGTGACGAGCGCCCTCGCCGACGCCGGGCTCCCAGTTCGGCTGGCCGGCGAGGCGATGGGGGATCGCTCGACCCTCGAGCGCGTCGCGGCGGAGCACCGAGAGCTGTGTGACCGCACCCGGAGCTTCGGGGTCCCGACCGTCGTGCTCGACGGCGGCGAGGGACCGGCCATCTTCGGGCCGGTCATCGTGGAGGTTCCCGATGACGACGACGCCGTTGCGCTGTGGGAGCACGTGTCCTGGCTGGTGCGCCACGACAGCTTCGCTGAGCTGAAGCGAGAGCGCGACCGCTCGCCCGATCTCGAGTCGGTTCGTCGGTGGCAGCAACGCCAAGCTGACCGGGCCGCGTCCTGAGATGGCTGCGCCACGGGTCGTGGTGTTCGACGCCATCGAGACGCTGTTCTCCCTCGACCCGCTCAGGGCCCCGCTCCGAGCCGCCGACGCTCCTGAGACGGCGCTCGACACCTGGTTCGCCCGGCTACTGCGCGACGCGTTCGCGCTCACGGTCGCCGGCGGATACGCAACGTTCCGCCCGGTGGCCGAGGGAGCCCTGCGATCCGTCCTCGCCGACCACCAGGTGCCGGCCACCGACGAGCTCGTCGAGGAGCTCTTCGCCACGTTCAGCACCCTGCCCATCCACGCCGACGGACCGCCAGCCCTCGAAGCCGTCGTCGACGCCGGCATCCCCGTTTACGTCCTCACCAACGGGACGCGGAAGACCACCGAGCAGCTGCTCCAGAACGCAGAGATCGACCACCTCGTCGACGCAGTCGTCACGGTTCACGACACCGGTCGATGGAAACCGGCGCCGGAGCCGTACCTCCACGCCGTCCGGATCGCCGGCGTGCACCCATCGGAGGCCGCTCTCGTGGCCGTGCACGGTTGGGACATCTGCGGCGCCCGCTCCGCCGGGCTGCGGACCGGGTGGTGTTCGAGGCTCGAGCACCACCTGTCGCCGGCGCTCGGACCCGCCGATGCAACCGGAACCTCACTGCTCGAGGTGGTCCAGGTGCTCCTCGACTCCTAACTCCGCCTGGGCTGGCCGCTCGTCGGCCAGCCCGGCGGGCCGTCGGGCATCAGGCTCGGACTTGGACCATCTCCCGTCGGGTTCGTTCAGGTCAGAGCGGGCTCGAGACCGACGGCGCGGTCGGCGCTCACGTTCCCGGGACCGAGTAGGAGCAGTGCGACCAGGCCAGCGAGCAGAGCGATGTCGAGCTCCGCGCCGGGCATCGGTCCGGAAGAGATGATCCCGAGATCCGTCTTGACGAACAGGAGCGCACCGGTGAGGACGCCGGCCAGGGAGGCTGCAGCGAGCCGGGTGCCGATGCCGGCCAGCAGGGCGATGCCGCCGATGATCTCCAGCGCCGTCACGAGCGGCGCAGTCAGGGCCGGCGCGGGGATGTCCATCATCGTGAACATGGTCTCGACGCCGTCGATGCCACCACGGAGCTTGTCGAAGCCGTGGTAGGTCATCAGGCCCCCGATTGCGAGGCGCAGGACGAGCGGCGCCAATGAGCTGATGCGGGACAGTGCGGTGTTGAATCGGGTCATACGGACTGAACCCCCCAGATCTCCTGGAGTACCAGTTCGGGTGACTTGGAGCGCAGCACCGCCCGTGGTCCGCGCTGGTGGGTCTTGAGCTCGTCGAACGCGGTCTCGATCTCCCATCGCTGCGTGTACGCGGCAGCGAGTTCGGCGGCGGGGGCCTTGCGGTGGTCGAGGATTGAGATAGGGCTCTTCGGACCGTTCCGTCGGTTCTTCGATCCGACGTCCGGTCGGCCCGTCGATCTCCATGTTTGAGTTGGTGGCGGAGGCAGGATTTGCCCTGCGAGGATCGAGGGTCAGAACCGCTCACGCCGGGCCGTCACCCGCTTGCCCCGCAGGGTGGTGGAGCGCAGGCCCTCGATGACCTCGTCGACCTTGTCCGTCGGCACCTCGACCAACGAGAAGGCGTCCGCGATCTCGATGGCACCGATGTCGCGGCCGCCCAGGCTCGTCTCCCCGGCGATGGCCCCGACGAGGTCCCCGGGGCGGATGCGGGCACTGCGGCCGGCGCTCACGAACAGGCGGGTCATTTCGGCGCCGGTGGCGCGGTGGCGAGTCCCGCCGTCGGGTCGACCACCCTGCGAACCGCTGTCCTCCGACCGGTTGCCATCGGTTCGATCGGCCGGCGAGGAGCGGCCCTTCGACCCCCGCCCCGACGAGGCGCCCCGCCGCTGGTCACGGTCGGGAGCGAGGTGCACGACAGGGATGTCCTCGTCGTCGTCACCGCCGACCGCCGCGGTGGCCTCGTGGGCCATCTTGACCGCGGCGAGGGCCACCTCCATGAGGTCGAACTCGTCGCTCAAGGATTCGACGACGGCCCGCATCGAGTCCACGTCGTCGTCGACGAGGATCTCCTGGAGCGCGGCGCGGGTCACCTCCAGGCGTCGAGCCCGGAGGTCCGACACCGACGGCACCTGCTCGACCGCGATGCGCTGCTTGGTGACCCGTTCGATGGTCTTGAGCTGCCGGTGCTCGCGCGGCTCGGCGAGCGTGATGGCGACGCCCTCGCGCCCGGCCCGGCCCACGCGCCCGATGCGGTGCACGTAGGCGTCGGGGTCCGACGGCACGTCGTAGTTCACGACGTGGGTGAGCTGGTCGATGTCGAGGCCCCGGGCCGCGACGTCGGTGGCCACGAGCAGGTCCGCGGTGCCGCCCCGGAGGCGGTTCATGACCCGGTCGCGCTGGCCCTGGTCCATGCCGCCGTGGAGGGCTTCGGCCCGATAGCCCCGACCGTTCAGGGTTTCGGTGAGCTGGTCGACCTCGGCACGGGTCCGGCAGAACACGATCGCCGCGTTCGGTGACTCCACGTCGAGGATCCGGCCGAGGGCGGTGGCCTTGTGAGAGCGTTTCACGAGGTAGGCGGTCTGACGCACCTTGGGCGGCTCACCACCAGGGGTTGTCTCGCGGCCCATCGAGATGCGAGCCGCGTCGGTGAGGTGCCGCTTGGCGATGGCCTCGATGCGACCCGGCATGGTGGCCGAGAACAGCACCGTCTGACGTTCGTCGGGGGCCCGGTCGAGGATTTCCTCGATGTCCTCGGCGAAGCCCATGTCGAGCATCTCGTCGGCCTCGTCGAGGCCCACCGTCGCCACCGAGTCGAGCACCAGTGACCGTCGCCCGATGTGGTCGATGGCGCGCCCGGGGGTGGCGACCACGACGTCGACGCCTCCGTCGAGGGCGCGCAGCTGGCGGAAGATGGGCTGGCCGCCGTAGATCGGCA
>NZ_DATLXO010000024.1:0-54041 GCF_035575815.1 Iamia sp. | reverse complement strand
CGGCGGCCCCGTGCCGTCGCCGGGGGGCTCGGTGGCCCCGCCGGCCGACCCGATCCGCGGCCCGGCCTCCTTCACCGGATGAGCGCCGTCGCGCCCGAGGCGTCCTCGCCGCCCCGGTGGCGGCTCGACCGCTACTTCTCCGGCCTGGACGACCGGGCGCTGCTGGGCGCGGTGGAGGCGGTCGGCGCCGAGGCCGGCCGGCTGCGGAGCCTCTGCGACGAGCGTGACGTGCGGGGCGGTCCCGAGCGGGCCCTCACCCCGGTCGACGCCGAGACGGCCGAGGTGGTGCTGGGCGCGGCCAACGACCTCATGGCCCGGATGCGCCTCGTCGCGGCCTACCTGCACGCCCACGTCGCCACCGACGCCCGCGATGCCGAGGCCGCCCGGCTGCAGGCCCGCTTCCAGGCCGAGACCGCGGGCTTCGGGCCCGTCCTCAAGCGCGTCGAGGCCTGGACCGCGTCGGTGGGCGCCGTCGCTCTCGCCGCCTCCGGACCGGTCGCCGGCGACCACGCCTACTGGCTCGAACGAGGCTCCCGGCTCGCCGCCCACCAGATGACCGAGTCCGAGGAGGACCTGGCCGCCGAGCTGGGCCTCACCGGCGGTCGCTCGTGGGCGCGCCTGCACGCCGAGCTGAGCTCGACGTTGACCGCCACCGTCGAGCTCCCCGACGAGGGGCCCACCGAGATGGCGGTCACCGCGGCACGGGGCCTGGCCGGGCACCCCGACGGCTCCGTGCGACGTGCCGCGTTCGAGGGCGAGGTCGCGGCCTGGCGCTCGGTCGAGATGCCGCTCGCCCTGGCCCTGGGGTCGCACCGGGGCGAGATGCTCGCCCTGAACCGGCGGCGCGGCTGGGACGACCCGCTGGCCCCGGCGCTGGCCACCAACAACGTCGACCGGGCCACCGTCGATGCGCTGACCGCGGCGGTGGTCGACTCCCTCCCCGCCTTCGCCCGCTACCACCGGGCCAAGGCCCGCGCCCTGGGTCACGGCGAGAGCGGCCTGCCGTGGTGGGAGCTCCAAGCGCCGGTCGGCGCACCCCGCCGGTTCTCGTGGGACGAGGCCGTGGGGGCCGTCACCGATGCCTTTGCCGGGTACTCGCCCGGCCTGGCTGCCCTGGCCCGCACCGCGGTCGACGACGGCTGGATCGACGCCGAGCCCCGTCCCGGCAAGGTCGGCGGTGCGTTCTGCATGCCGGTGCGCGACGGCGAGAGCCGGGTGCTGCTCAGCTTCGACGGGTCGTTTAACAGCGTGCAGACCCTGGCCCACGAGCTGGGCCACGCCTACCACAACACCCAGCTGGGCGATCGCCCCTGGTTGCAGCGCCAGACCCCGATGGCCCTGGCCGAGACGGCGAGCATCTTCTGCGAGACGGTGATGGTCGACGCCGGCCTGCGCGCCGCGGGCGACGACGACGGGGCCCGGCTGGCGATCCTCGACGGCGACATCGTCGGCTCCGCGGCCGTGGTGGTCGACATCCACAGCCGGTTCCTGTTCGAGACGGCCCTGTCGGCCGAGCGCGAGCGGGGCGCGGTGGGCCCGGCCCGCATGACCGAGCTGATGACCGAGGCGCAGCTCGCGGCCTACCGCGACGGAGTCGACCCCGACGCCTTGCACCCCTACATGTGGGCGGTCAAGGGCCACTACTACACCGCCTTCTACAACTGGCCCTACACCTTCGGGCTGCTCTTCGGCCTGGGCCTCTACGCCGAGTTCCGTCGCGACCCGGACCGCTTCCGGGGAGGTTACGACGACCTCCTGGGCGCCACCGGCCTGGCCGACGCCGCCCCGCTGGCCGCCCGCTTCGGCATCGACATCCGCGACCAGGCGTTCTGGGCCTCCAGCCTCGCCGTCGTCCAGGCCCGCATCGCCGAGGCCGAGGCCCTCCTCCCCGCGCCTCCCGTCTGATCCGCCCTCAACGCGGCTGCGACAGGAACCGGGACCGAGGTCGAACTGGTAGCGGATCCGGGGGTCGGAGCCCCCAGATCGCCGACCAGTTGGGGGTGGGGGAGCCCGTCGGGGCGGGGTCTCGTCCGGTGGCATCGGGGGCCAGGGGGCCGGTGTGGCACCCTCGGGCGGTGGATCGCCCGCTGTACCTGCACGAGATCGTCGACATCGTCGGACGCGGCGGCGCCCCGTACATGGCCCACGTCCTGGGCTTCGACCCTGACGTCGTCACCGATCGCGGCCTGGCCCTGGCCGGGACGTGGGAGGTCGTCGGCACGACTGGGCGCTGGCCCCAGGTGGTGAACCTGTGGGAGGTCACCGACGGGTGGGACGGCTGGATCCGCCTGACCCGGAGGACCAACCTGGCCGAGGCCGACAACGTCGAGCTGGCCGGCTGGTGGGACGAGGCGTTCGCACACCGCAGTGGCGGGGTCGACCGCCTGCTCGTGGCGGCGCCCGGCGCGCCGGACACACTCGAGGCCGCGGCCTCGGGCGTGCGGGGCGAGATCGCCATCCACGAGATCACCCAGGTCCGTCCGGGTGCCGGCCCCGACTACCTGGCCGCCCTCGTCGAGCAGTGGGCACCGGTCGCTGAGGGGCTCGGGGTGGCGCTGATCGGGGCCTTCGACGTGGTCATGTCCGACTCCGAGGTCGTCACCGTCTGGACCGCGGACCTCCCGGCCCACACCGCCCGGCTGCGGGCCTTCGCCGAGGGTGACCACCCGGCAGCGGCCTGGGCCATCACCCGTCGCCAGTGGTGCACCCGCTGGCACGAGGAGCTCATGACCCCCGGCGCCGGCAGCCCCTTCGCCCCTTGAGCGGGCGGGAACCAGCGGCTCGTCGGCGACGTCGGATGGGCATGACCTTGCGATCCACCGGTGTTCTCGCCGTGACCGTGACCGTCGAGGCCGACCGCCGATCTTCGACCGAGCGCACCACCATCCCGATCTCGCTTTCAGTCCCGGCCGTCATCGTCGAGGTGTTGAGGGGGCGGCAGATGACGATGAACTTCTGCACGGACGTGATCTCGACCGACGCGCAGCCGACATCAACGATGGCCGCGACGGCCGGTGAGGGCGAGATCGTCCTCGACGCCGCCCCACCCGAAGGCGAGTACACGGCATGTGGATCGACCCGCGGCTCGCTCCGCCTCACGGGTTTGGACGCCGAGGACGGCACCACCTTCGCCCCGATCACCCTCGCCTCGGAGACCATCGGCTGTTACTCCGGCTGACGTTCGCCCCGACCTGACGCCCCGGTCCGGGCCTTGGGTTGTGGGGGCGTCGGGCGTCGCTATCAGATGGGGATCAGCTCGAGCGACGGATCCAGGCAGTGCATGTCGTCGACGTCTTCGGTCACCACGGGGTGGTGGAGCCGCCGGGCGAGCACGACGACCGTCATCGGCCCAACGCCTGGTGGGCCGCCGCCCGCTCGTCCGCGGTGAGCGGCCCCCCGGTCTCGGCCAACATCTCCTCGAGCAGCGCCGCCTGGTCGTCGAGGAGCGCTCTCTCCTCGAGGGCCGAGGCGATGTAGCCGCTCACGCTGGCCCCCCGATGTGTGGGCGCTCACCGGTTGGCGGTGGCGGGCCCGACCGACCGGGGGTCGGGCGCGGTCAGCTCTCGCCCAGGGCCCCGGACTCCCGCAGCGCAGCGATGCGGTCGGCGTCGTAGCCGAGGACGTCGGTGAGGACCTCGTCGGTGTGCTGGCCGACGGTGGGGGCCTTGGTGGGCACCGGCACCGGGCTGTCCGCGAACTTGAGGGGCGAGGGCACCTGATCCGCGCCCACGGCGGCGGCGGGGATCCAGGGAAGCCGGTCCTGGAACTGCGGGTCGGCGGCCAGGGTCTGCGGCGTGTTGACCGGGGCGATGGGCGTGTTGTGCCCGTCGCCGAACGCGACCCACTCGGCGGTGGTGCGGCGGCGGAACTCGGCGCGCAGGACGGTCCGGAGCTCGGTGTTCCCGCGTGCGTGATCGGCGTACTGCGAGCCGGGATGGGCGTCGAAGAGCTCCGGGCGGCCGATGCCCACGCAGAAGCTCTTCCAGAACTCCCGCTCCGACGCCATGAACAAGACGTGGCCGTCGGCGGTCTCGTAGAACTGGTAGCGCACGCCGTCGCGCATGCCGGCGGTGCCCGGGGCCCGGCGCTCGAAGCCGTCGGCCTCGTTGCCGGTGACCTCGCTCTCGGGCCGCTCGTAGGCCCGGTAGGTCTCCGAACGGAGCCAGTCCATTGCGGCGGCGGCGTCGCTCTGGGCGACCTCGAGCTGACAGCCCTCACCGGTGGCCCTCGCCTGGGTGATGCCGGCGAGGATCCCAAGGGCGCCGAAGAGCGGCCCGGCGTGGATGCCGACCGACGGGTGCTCGGGGATGGCGCAGAACCCGTCGTCGGTGGTCTCCGGGGCGACGAGCCCGGCCCAGACGTCATAGGCGATGCCGTGGCTCGGCATGGTGGCGTAGGGGCCCGTCGTCCCGTAGCCGGAGATGGTGCAGAACACGATGCGAGGGTTGAGCTCCTTCAGCGCCTCGTAACCCAGGCCCCGGCGTTCGAGCCCGCCGGGGCGCATTGCCTCGACCACCGCGTCGGCGTCGCGGACCAGGTCGAGGAACACCGCAGACCCCTCGGGGGTGCGGAGGTCGAGCACGATCGAGCGCTTGCCCCGGCTGATGTGGAGGTGCATCAGCGACGTGCCCTCGACGATGGGCCAGGTCATGCGCCGGATGTAGTCGCCCGATGGCGGCTCGACCTTGATCACCTCGGCGCCCATGTCGGCTAGGTGGGTGCTGATGGCCCCGGGCCCGAGCATCGAGCACTCGACGATGCGGACCCCGGCGAGGGGTCCGATGCGGTCCTGGTCACCCACGGCGGCTCGCTCCTTTTCTGAGGCGTCCGCCGAGGCCCGCCAGGGTGGCGGGTGGGGTCGGCGGACGTGAGGCGTCCGCCGAGGCCCGCCAGGGTGGCGGGTGGGGTCGGCGGACGTGTATCTGACGGAACGTCAGATCGTAGACCCACGGATCGACCGGCCCCCTCGACACCCAAAACTAGAACGTGTTACAGTTTTTTCCCATGGAGTTCGGAGCCTTCGCCCAGCTGTTCGTCCCTCAGTTCGAGCGGGATCGCGATCCCCACGCCGAGCACCGCCGCATCATGCGCAACGTCGAGATCGCCAAGGCGGCCGACGCCTATGCGTTCAAGTACGTGTGGTGCCCGCAGCACCACTTCCTCGACGAGTACTCCCACATGCCCGGACCCGAGGCGTTCCTCGCCTTCTGCGCGGCACAGACCGAGCGGGTGCACCTCGGCTCGGCCATCTTCAACATCACCCCCGCGGTGAACAAGCCGGTGCGGATCGCCGAGAACGTCGCCCTGCTCGACCACCTCACCAACAACCGCTTCGAGTTCGGCACCGGCCGAGGCTCGTCGTCGACCGAGGTCCACGGCTTCGGCATCGCGGACGTCAACGAGACCAAGGCGATGTGGCGCGAGACGATCCGTGAGATCCCCAAGATGTGGCGCGACGAGGCCTACTCCTTCGACGGCGACTACTTCTCGGTCCCCGAGCGCAAGATCTTCCCCAAGCCCCACGGCACGTCGCACCCGGCGATGTGGGTCGCGTCGGGCAGTCCCGGCACCTTCACCGAGGCCGGCGAGATGGGCCTCGGTGCCTTCTGCTTCTCGATCGGCCGCCCCCAGCAGATGGAGCCGCTCATCAACGCCTACAAGGCGGCCATCACCACCGCCACGCCGGTGGGCCACTACGTCAACGACAACATCATGGGCGTCACCAACATGCTCTGCATGGAGGACCGCAACAAGGCCTTCGAGGTCGCCTCCAACATGGGCATGAGCTACTACTCGACGCTCGCCTACCACTGGCTCGACAACGTGCCCCGCCCCGAGAACTTCCCCGAGTGGCCGAACAAGATCCCCGAGCCGACCCCCGAGCAGGTCGAGAAGCTCTCGGCCGAGGGCTACGTCGCCATCGGCGACCCCGACGACTGCGCCCGCTCGGTGCAGCGCTGGGCCGACCTCGGCTTCGACCAGCTCACCTTCAGTCCCACCACCAACACGCTGCCCACCGACGTGGTGGTGGCATCGATGGAGCTCTTCGGCACCGAGGTAATCCCCCGCTTCGACACCGACCCGGTGCACTCGACCACCCGCTACCGCGAGGCCTACGCGGCCGAGGTCGGTGGCTCCGTCCCCGGCGTCGTCGCCGGCTTCGACGTGGCGTAGTCGCCGTCACTCGCTCGCTGCCGCTCGCTCGGTTTCGTCGTCGTTCGCTCGCTGCGCTCGCTCCACTCCGACGAGCTTGTCGTGCGACCTGCGGTCGCGCTGTCTGGCTGCGCCGACCGGCAAGCCGGATCGGCTCCGCCGACTCCTGGGGGAGACCCCCAGACCCCCAGCGGCTGCGCCGGGCGGGGCTCTGTGAGATCGTTTCGTCTCGTCCGCGGCACTCGCGCTGGCTCAGCGGGTATGCCCCGTGTTCTCGACAGGTGAGGTTCCCTGATGGCTGATGGTCCGCGCTCGTCGAACCTTGCGGATCTTTGGGAGTGGGCTGCTGCTCGCGTTCCGGAGCGCACTGCGCTGGTGTGCGGGCCGGCGCGGCGCACCTACGGGGATCTGGAATCCCGGGCGAACCGCCTGGCCCACCACCTGCAGGCGCGGGGCATCGGCCCCGGTGATCGCGTCGCCATCGATCTGCGCAACGCCCCGGAGTACGTCGAGACGATGCTCGCGGCGTTCAAGCTGAGGGCCATCCCGGTGAACGTGAACTACCGCTACGTGGCCGGCGAGCTGCGCCACGTCCTCGAGGCGTCGCGGGCTCAGGCGTTGGTGTACCACCGGTCGCTGGCCGATGCGGTCGCCGGCGTCCCCGAGGTGGTCGGGGCCATGGCCGCGGTGCTCGCCGTTCCCGACCTCGACGACGCGCCGCCCGGCGCCGCCGAGGTGCCTGGCGCCCTCGCCTACGACGAGGCTCTCGCCGCCGTGCCCGACGCTCCGGTCGAGAGCGAGGGCCGCTCCGGCGACGACCACTACCTGATGTTCACCGGCGGCACGACGGGCCTGCCCAAGGGTGTGCTGTGGCGCCACGAGGACGCCTTCTACGCCTGCCTCGGCGGCGGCGACCCGATGCGCCTCCACGGTCCGGTCACCGACCTGGGCGAGCTGGCCGACCGCTTCGTGGAGAAGATCGTCTACCTGCCCATCGCGCCGATGATGCACGCCGCGGCCCAGTGGACCACGTTCATGTGGCTCTTCGCCGGGGGGACCACCGTGCTCGTGCCCGGCAGCTTCGACGCCGAGGCGGCCTGGCAGCTCGTCGCCGACGAGGGCGTGAACATCATCACCATGGTCGGCGACGCCGTGACCAAGCCCATGCTCGACATGCTGGCGGCCCACCGCGGACGGTGGGACACCTCGTCGCTGTACGCGGTGGCCAACGGCGCCGCCCCCCTGTCGCCGTCGGTGCGGAGCCGCCTGGTCGAGGCCTTCCCCGGCTGCGTGGTCACCGACGGCATGGGTTCCTCGGAGTCTGGCGTCCAGGGTGCGGCCCGCACCCTGCCCGGCGAGGGCGGTGGTGGGGCGGTGGCCGCCGGCGGGGTGGCGTCGTTCTCGGTGGGCGACACCACCGCGGTGCTCGACGACGACCTGCGCCCGGTGGAGCCCGGTGCGGGCACCGTCGGCCGCCTGGCCACCTCGGGGCGGATACCCCTCGGTTACGACGGTGACCCGGAGCGCACGGCGGCCACCTTCGTCACCGTCGGAGGCACCCGGTGGGTGCTCTCGGGGGACATGTGCACCGTCGGTGCCGACGGCACCGTCCACCTCCTCGGCCGGGGCTCGCAGTGCATCAACACCGGCGGCGAGAAGGTCTACCCCGAGGAGGTCGAGGGGGTGCTCCACGGCGACCCGGGCGTGGCCGACGTCCTCGTGGTCGGCGTCGACGACGAGCGCTGGGGGAGCGCGGTGACCGCGGTCGTACAACCGGCCGAGGGGGTCGCCCCGCCGACCCTTGATGAGCTGCGCGCTCACGCCCGGTCGGAGCTGGCCGGCTACAAGCTGCCCAAGCACCTCGTGCTGGTCGAGCGGGTGCAGCGGACCCCGGCGGGCAAGGCCGACTACCGCTGGGCGGCCAACGCCGCCCGCTCCGCCGTGTCGTCCCCCTCCGGGTGACCGTGAGGTCGCGCCCGGCTTCAGCACCCAGGCGCCCCGACGGGGTGCGCCGTTGCGACGCGGGTGGGTCGTGATGGTGCGGCGGGTGGGGGCGCGTCGCGGGGACGATGAGGGGGCGACCGCCCGTCCTGCGCCGAGGGGTCTGACGGTGCGTCAGGTCGCGTGACCTACGGTGGGTCCATGTCGCTGCTGGCGCCGTTCCGTTCCTCCGACCAAGAGGACGCCCCACCGGGGACGCCCCAGCCCGACCTCCCGCTCGGGCGGCGGGTGGAGCTGCCCGGCCGGGGGACGACCTTCGTCCGCGACGTGCCGGGCCCGCCCGGCGCCCCGACGGTGGTGCTGCTCCACGGCCTCATCGCGTCGGGCGGGCTGAACTGGTTCCAGGCCTTCGGCCCCCTCGGCAAGCACTTCCGGGTGCTGGCCATCGACCACCGGGGCCACGCCCGGGGGCTGCGCACCCGCAAGCGGTTCCGCCTCGCCGACTGCGCCGATGACGTGGCCGCCCTCCTCGACGCCCTCGACATCGACGACGCCATCGCCGTCGGCTACTCGATGGGCGGCCCCATCGCCCAGCTCCTCTGGAAGCGGCACCCCGAGAAGGTCTCGGGCCTGGTGCTCTGCGCCACCGCCGACCGCTTCGTCCCGGGCCGCCGTGAGCAGCTGGTGTTCGTGACCGCCATGGGCGCGGCGGCCGGCTCGACCCGCTTCGGGCAGCTCCTGACGAGGGTGCCCGTCGGCGTCGTCCAGCGCCACGTGCCGGCCGGGGTTCGGGCCCGGCCCGAGAGCTTCCGCCGGTGGGCCCGGGCCGAGATGGGCCGTCACGACTGGCGGATGGTGGCCGAGGCGGCTGGGGCCATCGGCACCTACGACGCCTCGCAGTGGATCGGCGACATCGACGTCCCCACCGCCGTGCTCGTCACGACCGACGACAAGGCCGTGCCCGCCACCGAGCAGGCCCGGTTGGTCGTTCGCATCCCTGACGCCACGATCCACAGGGTCGACGACGGCCACATCGTCTGCTCCCGGCCCCTGTTCGGCCCCGTGCTGACCCGGGCCGTCCGCGACGTGGCCGACCGCATCGCCTGATCCGCGGGTCGTTCGGAGCGGCAGCCCGAACCGGTCGCGCTTTGGGTTCCCAGAGGGAAGGGTTTCGCGGCCAGTGCGGGTGACGGTCCGAACCGGTTGCCTCGATCTCGGGTCAATGGCGGGCGACACTCCCACGGAGTAGAACGTGTTCTAGCCAGAGGCGGCCCCGCCGGGCCGGCCGTGGACCCCCTCGGAGGAGATGCCGCGATGCACCTCGCCTACACGCCGGAGCAGACCGCGCTGCAGAAGGAGCTACGGGGGTACTTCGCGGCGCTCATGACGCCCGAGGTCACCGCCGCCGCGGTCGCCGGCGAGACGGGAGACCCCGCCTGCCTGGCCGCCGTCCGCCGGATGGGCGCGGACGGCTGGCTGGGCGTGGGCTGGTCGACCGAGTTCGGCGGGCGGGGCTTCGGCGCCGTCGAGCAGTTCATCTTCATGAACGAGGCCTGGCGCTCCGGGGCTCCGGTGCCGTTCCTGTCGGTCAACACCGTCGGCCCGACGATCATGGAGTTCGGCACCGACGAGCAGAAGGCGTTCTTCCTGCCCCCGATCCTCGCCGGCGAGCTGCACTTCTCGATCGGCTACACCGAACCCGGCTCCGGCACCGACCTGGCCTCGCTCACCACCAAGGCCGTCAAGGACGACGACCCCGCCCGTGGTCGGGGAGGTGGGTGGGTCATCAACGGCCAGAAGACCTACACATCGCTGGCCAGCTACGCGGACTACATCTGGCTCGCGGCCCGCACCGACCCGGGCGCCGCCAAGCACCGCGGCATCACCATCTTCGCGGTGCCGGCCACCGACCCCGGGTACTCCTTCACGAAGATCGAGACGATGGTGAACGCCAGCACGTTCAACACGTTCTACGACGACGTGCGCGTACCGGATACGGCCATCATCGGCGGGCTCAACCGGGGCTGGGACCTCATCATCAACCAGCTCAACTACGAGCGGGTCTCGCTGTCGCCCCCCGGCATGGTCGAGGCGGTCTACGAGGCCGTCATCGACTGGGCGCGCACCGAGACGTTGCCCGACGGCCGTCGGGTCGGCGACCAGGAGTGGGTCCGGGTCAACCTGGCCCGCGTCCGTGCCGGGCTCGACTTCCTGCGCCTCATCAACTGGAAGGTCGCGGCCCTCGACGCCGCCGGTCAGTCGCCCAACCCGGCCGACGCCAGCGCCACCAAGGTGTTCGGCACCGAGTTCTTCATCGACGCCTACCGGCTGCTGATGGAGGTCCTCGGCGCGCGCGGGACGCTGCGCCAGGAGAGCCCCGAGGCGTTCCTCGCCGGTCGCCTCGAACGGGCCTACCAGGGCACCTTGATCCTGACCTTCGGCGGCGGCACCAACGAGATCCAGCGCGACCTCATCGCCATGTTCGGCCTGGCCATGCCCCGCACCCCCCGGATGTAAGGACCGACCACGATGGACCTGACCCTCACCTCCGACCAGACGGCGGTCGTCGAGCTGGCAGCCCGGATCCTGGGCGACCGCTGCACCCCCGAGGTCCTCGCCGCCGCCGAGTCCGCCGGGGACCGCTTCGACGCCGAGCTCTGGGCCTTGCTCGCCCAGGCCGACCTGCTCGGCCTCTGCCTCCCCGAGGTCGACGGCGGCGGGGGCTACGGCGTGCTCGAGGCCGCCCTGCTCTGCCAGGAGGTCGGGCGCACCGCGGCTCCGGTGCCGCTCTGGTCGACCCTCCTCCTCGGCGCCCTGCCCCTGGCCCGCCACGGATCCGACGCGCTGCGGGCCGAGGTCCTGCCCCGGGTGGCCGAAGGGAGCCTGGTGCTGACCGCGGCGGTGGTGGAGGACGGATCATCGCTCCCGCCGGCCACGCCGCTCACCACCGCGACGCCGCACAGAACCGACCGGACCGGCGGAACGGGTGGAACGGGTGGAACGGGCTGGAGCCTCTCGGGCACCAAGCACGTGGTGCCCAGCGTCCACCTCGCCGGCTCCGGGGTCGATGTGCGGGTGCTGGTCCCGGCCCGCACCGGCGGCGGGGCCACGACCGTCTTCCTCATCGACCCCACCGCCGCGGGCGTCACCGTCACCCGCGGCCTCGGGACCGACCTCGAACCTCTCTCCACCGTGTCCTTCGACGGGGTGGCGCTGGGCACCGATGCCGTGGTCGGCGACATCGACGGCGGCACCGCCGTGGTGGCGACGATCACGGCCCTCGGCACCGTCGGCATCTGCGCCCGCCAGGCCGGCACCTGCGACGCCGCCCTCCGCACCGCGGCCGCCTACACCTCTGAGCGCGAGCAGTTCGGCACCAAGATCGCCACGTTCCAGGCCGTGGCCCACCGCCTCGCCGATGCCTACATCGACACCGAGGCGATCCGCCTCACCAGCATCCACGCCGCCTGGCTGCTCGACGAGGGCCGGCCGGCCGACGACGCCCTCGCGGTGGCCAAGGTGTGGGCCACCGAGGGCGCCCAGCGGGTCGTGCACGGGGCCCAGCACGTCCACGGCGGCATCGGCGTCGACACCGACTACCCGCTGCACCGCTGGTTCCGCGCCGCCAAGGCGGCCGAGCACACCCTCGGCACCGCCCACCCGCACCTCGTGGCCCTGGGGTCACGCATCGTGGGCGCCGCTTGACCACGGCAGGGCCTTGCGTGGCGGCGGCGAACCCCTCCACCGCCCGCCGCCCATCTGACGCCCCGTCAGATGTAGTGTGACCACAGACACCCCCAGCCCCGGAGCCCATCCCATGCGCCGTGTTGCCCTGTTCACCCTCTGCCTCTTCGCTCTGGTCGTGACGGCCTGCGGCTCCCGCTCCGACACCGAGGCATCGCCGGACAACGCCGAGGTCGAGGGTGAAGGCTCCTCCGGCGAGGACGACGGCGGGAGCGATGCCGCCGTGGGCCCCGACTCCACGGAGCTGGGCACCATTGCCAACCCGTGCTCCGACGATGCCCCGGAGGGCGAGCTCGCAGCCGACGTCCCCGGCGTCACCGAGGACACGATCCGCATCGGCGTCATCTCCGACAAGGAGAACCCGGCGGTGCCGCTGCCGACGGTCGGCATCGAGGAGTCGATGAAGGCCTTCGTCGAGTTCTGCAACGAGGCCGGTGGCATCAACGGTCGCCAGATCGAGCTCTCGACCTACGACTCGATGATCGCCCGCACCGAGGAGGCCACCCAGGCCGCCTGCCGCGACGACCTCTTCGCCCTCGTCGGGACGGGCTCGGTGCAAGACCAGCAGGGGGTCGGCACCCGCGAGGAGTGCGGGCTGGTCGAGGTGGGCGCCTACTCGGCGACGACGAGCCGGACCGAGTCGGAGAACTTCTTCGCCCCGGTCCCCGGGCTCAGCGCCACGGAGTTCAACTCCGGCCCCTGCCAGTGGATCGCCGAGGAGTACCCCGAGGCCGTGACGAGCGCGATGATGGTCTACACCGACCTGCCGGCGGCGAGCGTCCGAGGCCAGCAGATCGTCGACGGCTGCGAGGCCGAGGCCGGCTTCGACTTCGTGATCGAGCAGGCGATGGCCTTCGGTGACACCGACTTCTCGTCGCTCGTCCAGGAGATGAAGGACGAGGAGGTCAAGTACTTCACCATGGTGAGCGCCACGACCGAGACGCTCGCCCTGCTCGAGGAGATCCGGACCCAGGGCATCGAGCTCGAGGTGATCGACCTGGGCCAGCAGTACTACGACGACACCCTCGGCGCGTCCCCGGCGGCCGACGGCGCCCTCGTGCTCACCAACACGGCTCCGTTCTCCGAGGCCGAGGAGAACCCGGTGCTCGGTCTGTACCTGCAGTACATGGAGAACGTCGACGCCGCCGACAGGGCCACGACGCTCGGCGTGCAGGCCTTCAGTGCCGGGCTGCTGTGGGCCACCGCGGTCGACGCCCTCGGCAACGACATCACCCGCGAGGACCTCGTCACCGAGCTCGAGGGCATCACCGAGTGGGACGGCGGCGGGCTGCACATGCCGGCCAACCCGGGCGAGGGCATCCCCATCTCGTGCTTCCTCTACCTGGAGCTCGAGGGTGGGGAGTTCACACGCGAGCACCCCGAGGAGGACTACGACTGCGACGACGCGTACCTCTACACCTCCGACGAGCGGTTCGAGAGCTGAGGGGCGAGTAGCCACCGATGGAGGAGCTGTTCCGCTACTTCGTGGTCTTCGCCATCCTGGCGGCACCGACCTACGCCATCGCGGCCAGCGGACTGGTCGTGACCTACACGACCACCGGGATCTTCAACTTCGCCCACGGCGCCATCGGGATGATCATCGCGTTCTGCTACTGGCAGATCACCTCATCCGCGGCGTGGGACCTCCCGGTCCCCATCGGGTTGGTCCTGTGCCTGTTGGTCATCGCGCCGGCCCTGGGCTGGCTCCTCGATCGGCTGTTGATGCGCCGCCTGGCCGGGGCCTCGACGATCACGACCATCGTCGCCACCATCGGGCTCCTGTTCGCGCTGGTGTCGCTCGCGGATCTCATCTGGCCCTCGGGCACGGGCGTGCGATCGGTCGAGAAGCTGTTCGCGGGTAGCACCTTCGAGGTCGTCGGCGTCACCGTCGAGTACCACGACGCGGTGGCGCTGGGGGCGGCCATCGCGGTGGCCGTGGGGCTGCGGGCCCTGCTCTTCGGCACCCGGCTCGGCACCGCCATGCGCGCCGTGGTCGACAGCCGCGAGCTGGCCGCGCTGAACGGAGCGGATCCCAACCGGGTGTCCTCGGTGGCGTGGATGCTCGGCTGCTCGTTGGCCGGTCTGGCCGGGATCCTGCTGGCGCCCGACCTCACGCTCACGTCCATCGCCCTGACCCTCGTCGTGATCCAGGCCTACGCGGTGGCGATGGTCGGCCGCCTGCGGAGCCTGCCCCTCACCTTCCTCGGTGCCCTCATCCTGGCCGAGGTCAACAGCCTCTTCGACTACATCCCGTTGAAGGTCGAGCTCTCCGGAACCGTCGACCAGGCCTTCTCGGACCTCGGCTCGGCGACGCCCATCCTCATGCTGCTCGTCGTGCTCGTCGTGATGCGCCAGGACAAGGCCGCCCTGCGGCCCGAGAACATCCGGTTCCGGGTGCCCCGCCCGTCGATGTCCAGGGTCGCGGCCACCATGGGCGGGCTCATCGCCGTGTGCGCGCTCATCTCGGTCACCGACATCGTGTCGGCCAACACGGTCGACGAGCTGGGGAAGGGTCTGGCCCTGGGCATCGTCATCCTCTCGCTGGTGCTGCTCACGGGGTGGGCCGGCCAGGTGTCGCTGGCGCAGCTCGCCCTGAGCGGGATCGCCGCCCTGGCGGTGTGGAAGATGGGTCCCTACGGGCTCCTGGTCGGCGTGGTGGTCACCGCCGTGGTCGGCGCCGTCGTCGCCCTGCCCGCCCTCCGCATGCGCAGCCTCTACCTGGCCCTGACCACGATGGCGTTCGCCCTCCTGCTCGAACGGGTCGTGTACGGCAACAACACCCTGTTCCCCGAGTTCCTCCCCTTCGCGACCGGCAGCGCCTCGGCCGAGCGGTTCGCTCTGATCGAGAGCGACGAGGCCTTCTTCGTCTTCCTCGCCGTCGTGTTCGGCGCGGTGGCCCTCGGGCTGACCGCCATCCGCAACGGCCACTTCGGGCGCCGCCTGGCGGCGATGAAGGACTCGCCCAGCGCGTGCGCGACCTTGGGCCTCGACCTCACCGTCACCAAGCTCCAGGTGTTCGCCCTGTCCGCCGCCATCGCCGGCCTCGGCGGAGGCCTGCTGGCCATGTGGAAGTCCTCGAGCGTCGGGCTCACGGACTACGCCCTGCTCGAGGGAGGTGCCCTGGCCGGGCTCCCGCTGGTGCTCGTGGCCGTGATCGGGGGCATCACCTCGGTCACTGGCGCCCTCCTCGGCGCCGTGCTGCTGGTGGGGATGCCGATGTTCGGCCGGTGGTACGGCGCCCTCAGGACGCCCATGAGCCTGGCCCCCGGCCTCGCGGGGATCGGCCTGGCCCAGAACCCCGACGGCGTCGTCCGCCAGGTCGGCGAGGCCATCGAGGAGGCCCGTGCGCGCGCCGACGTCGTCGCCGAGCCGTTCGAGACGCCCGAGACGCTGGGCACTGACGGCCGCATCGGCGCCGCCGACGCCTCCCGGCTCGACGACGAGCTCGGCCTGAGCTGGGGTCGCTGACGTGCCCGACGCACCTCTGCTCGAGCTGCGCGACGTCGTGGTCCGCTTCGGCGGCAACGTCGCCGTCGACCGGGCCAGCATGGCGATCGAGAGCGGCCGCATCACCGGGCTCATCGGCCCGAACGGTGCCGGCAAGACGACGGCGTTCAACGTGATCACCGGGCTCCAGCGCCCGTCGTCGGGCCTGGTCCTGTGGGACGGGACCGACATCAGCCGCGTCAGCGCCCCGCGCCGGGCCCGCCTGGGGATGGGCCGCACCTTCCAGCGCCTCGAGCTGTTCGGCTCGCTGTCGGTGGCCGAGAACGTCCTGCTCGCCTGCGAGCTGTGCCGGCGCCAGGGCGGCGACGCCCGGCCTCCGGCGATCACCGTCGGCGGGGAGGCCGATCGGGGCGCGCCCGGTGCGGTGGCCGAGACCGCCGCGCTGCTCGAGCACCTGGGCCTGGGCGACGTGGCCGCGACCCGCGCCGAGGACCTGCCGACGGGTCTGGCCCGCCTGGTCGAGCTGGCTCGGGCCCTGGCCACCCGGCCCCGGCTCCTGCTGCTGGACGAGCCCGCCTCCGGGCTGGACGAGTCCGAGACGGCGCGCTTCGCCGGTCTCCTGGAGGAGCTGGCCGGCCGGGGGCTCGGCGTCCTGCTGGTCGAGCACGACGTCCCGCTCGTCATGCGCCTCGCATCGCTCGTGTACGTCCTCGACCTCGGGGCGGTCCTGGCCCACGGCACCCCGGCCGAGGTGCAGGCCGACCAGCGCGTCGTCGACGCCTACCTGGGCGCCGCCCCCGTGTCGGAGGCCCCGTGACCGATGAGCTGACCGAGCCGCTCCCGGTGCTCGAGCTGCGCGGCGTGCGCGCCGCGTACGGCAAGATCGAGGTGCTGCACGGGGTCGACCTGGTCGTGCCCCGGGGCACGGTGGTCGCCCTGCTCGGGCCCAACGGCGCCGGGAAGACCACGGCCCTCGCCGTGGCCAGCGGCCAGGTGCGACCCACCGAGGGCGACGTGTTCGTGGCCGGACGACGGGTCACCGGCGTCGCGCCCTCGGCGCTGGCCGCCGCCGGGCTCTGCACCGTGCCCGAGGGACGGGGCGTGTTCCGCACCCTCTCGGTGCGAGAGAACCTCCGCATGGCCACCTACCGGGGCCTGAAGCTCTCCGTCATCGAAGAGCGCGCCTACGGCACCTTTCCGAGGCTGGGCGACCGTCGTGACCAGCTGGCCGGCACCCTTTCGGGTGGCGAGCAGCAGATGCTGTCGTTGGCCCGGGCGCTGGTCACCGACCCGGCGGTGCTGCTCCTCGACGAGCTCTCGATGGGTTTGGCGCCGATGATCGTCGACGAGCTCTACCAGCAGGTCGGACAGATCACGCGCCACGGCGTGTCGGTGCTCGTCGTCGAGCAGTTCGCCCGCACCGTCCTCGGTGTGGCCGACCTCGCCGCCATCATGTCCCACGGTCGCATCACGTCCGTGGGGAGCCCGGCCCAGATCGAGTCCGAGCTGTCCGACGCCTACCTGGGAGCGACCTCATGACCGACACCACGCCCTCCGACACCATGCCCGCCGACGATGCGCCTTCCGACGGCTTCGCCGGCCGGGTGCAACAGATGCACGTCCCCGAGCCCAAGGCCGATCGCGAGGCGCTGTTGTTGAAGGTCGGCACCGCCCTCGTCGCGGTGGGCGTGGTGCTGATCCTCTTCGCCTGGTACCAGGCGTCGGGCACGCCGTCGGTGGCCGAGCAGATCCCCTACGCCATCTCCGGCGGCCTCACCGGTCTGGCGCTGGTGATCATCGGCTCGGCTCTTGTGATCCGCTTCTCCCTTGCCCGCCTCTTCCGCTTCTGGCTCGCTCGCATCGTCTACGAGCACCAGGTGCAGACCGACCGCACCGTCGAGGCCCTCGGCCGCATCGAGTCCGCCCTCAACCGGCGGGGCGGCGGGTCCTCCCCGTGAGCACCTCGTCGCGCCGTCCTCCGCCGACGGGCCGCCCGGCGCGCGACCGGCCTCCACACGGCACTCCGAGGCCGTCGAGGGCTGACCCGCCCTCAGCATCCGTTCACGTCGTGGCTGACCCGGTCTCGACGTCGCGCTGGGTCGCACCCCGACCGTGCGAGGTCAGCCGCACGGGTCGGCCGCGCCGGGGCCGCGGACGGCCTGGGCGAATCCCGATGTCTTGCGCCCGATTGTCTCGGCGGGCGCGGCGTCTCGGCGCAGAAACGGGCGCGGTCCGGATCGTCCCGATCCTTGCGCCGGTTCGCCGTGGTGGGCGCTGCATCTTGGCGCAAGAACCGTGCCGGCCGTCGCCGCCGCCCGAGCCAGGGGGTGAAGAGGGCGGCCCTCGCGGGGGGCATGGTCGGCGACGGTGGCGGGCCCCGCCCCGGGAGTGAAACGGGTTCTACCTCCGGCCTAGTGTCAGCCCATGGCTGACGCTTCCCCCGACCTGCTCGTCGAGATCGACGGACCGGTGATGACCGTGACCATGAACCGGCCCGAGGCGCGCAACGCGTTCAGCCCCGACATGCTCGTGCGGGCGGCCGACGCCTGGACCCGGCTCGACGAGGATCCGGCTCTCCGAGTCGCCATCCTCACCGGCGCCGAGGGCTGCTTCTGCTCGGGGATGGACCTGAAGGCCCTGGCCGCCGGCACGAGCGACGACGCCGCCGCCCGCTGGTCCGCGGACCCGGACATGCACTGGAAGGCGCTGCTGCGCCACTCCCGCCCGTCGAAACCGATCGTCGCTGCGGTCGAGGGCTACTGCGTGGCCGGCGGCACCGAGATCCTCCAGGCCACCGAGATCCGGGTCGCGGGTGAGACCGCGGAGTTCGCCATCGCCGAGGTGCAGCGGGGCCTGTTCCCGCTCGGCGGCTCCACGGTCCGGCTCCAGCGCCAGATCGGCTTCACCAACTCCGCCGACCTGCTCCTCACCGGTCGGCGCATCCGCGCCGCCGAGGCCAAGGCGATCGGCCTGATCGGACACGTGGTGCCCAAGGGCGAGGCCATGGCCAAGGCTCGCGAGCTGGCCGACCTGGTGGCGGCCAACGGCCCGCTGGCGGTCCGGGCCGTGCTGCGTTCGATGCGCGAGACGGCGGCCATGAGCGAGGCCGACGGGCTCGCCCACGAGCTCACCGTCGGTGAGCCGATCATCTTCGAGACCCAGGACGCCAAGGAGGGCCCCCGGGCCTTCGCCGAGAAGCGGCCTCCGGTGTTCACCGGCGAGTAGCGCGAGGGCTCCGAACGCCTCTGCTCAGGCTTGTGGGCCGGTCGGCACCCCCCGTTCGATGCTCGCCCTGGCTTCGTCCCGGTGGTAGCCGATCGGGATGTTGCCGCCGCGCCCCACCCGACCGATCACACGGGTCGTCCTCGAGGGCCTCGATCAGCGGTCGGCCCATGGCGTCGCCGGTGATCAGGACCACGTTGCAACGCTCGCGCTCGATCGCCGCCATCATGGTGACCACCCACTCGGTGGAGCTCTATCCGTGGATGCCCACGTGGTCGCCACGTCCCACGCCGTGGGCGGCGAGGTGGTGAGCGAGGCGGTTGGACCGGGTCTCGACCTCGTCGAAGGTGAGCCGGTCGTCGCCCACGACGAGGGCGGTCCAGTCGCCGCCGACGGCGTCGACGGTGTGCTCGAAGAGGTCGGCGATGTTGACCGCCATGGGCCCTGTGTCTACCCGAGGACTAGAACACGTTCTCGCGCCCGGACGTGCCGCCGGCCGCTTCGGAGCGTGCGGCAGCCTCAGGGGCCGCACCGACGCCCGGCCCCGGCTTCTTGCTCGGGCCCGCCTTCTTCGTCGCGGCTCTGGCCCTCGTCGCCTTCCGGCTCGCAGGCGTTGCCGGCGGACGCTTCCGGGGCCGCCGCCTTCTGGGTCGTCTTCCTCTGCGTCGTTGCCTTCGGCGCCGACGGCGCCGACGGCTTCGAAGCTGCGGACTTGGACGCAGGCCGCTTCCGGGCCGAGGTCTTGGGCGCCGCCGCCTTCCGCGTCCTGCCCTTCGGCGCCGACCGCGTCGGGCCTGCGGTCGTCCCGGTCGCAACCTCGGGCGCCGGCGCCTCCGAGCGCGGGGCAAGATCCGCGAACCGTCCGGCCGCGGCGACCAGCTCGGCGAGGGCGGGCTCCACGGCGTCGGCCATGGCCCACACATCGGGCACCAGCTCCTTGTCGACCATGAAGCCGATGTCGACCGAGCCCATGTAGCTGAACACCGTCACGTTGAGGCCGCAGCCCTCCATGACCGGTCCCATCGGGTAGGCGGCCACGGCCTCGGCGCCTGCGAAGTACAGCGGGAACGGGGGACCGGGCACGTTGGACACGATCATGTTGTGCACCGGCCGGTGGGCGTTGGCCAGGTTCATGCTCGAGTAGAGGCGGGACGCCAGGTTGAACACGTTGGGCCCGGCGAACTCGGCCCAGTCCTGCAACATGGTGGCGCCCACGGCGTTGTGCTCCTCCTTGGCGCCCTTGGTGGTGGCGCGGATGGCCGCGACGCGCTCGATCGGGTCGTCGAGGTGGGTGGCGAGGGTGGTGAACAGCGCCGAGACGCGGTTCCCCGGCCCGTCGCCCTCGGCGCGGACCGAGACCGGGCAGACGGCCACGAGCGGCTCGTCGGGCAGGGCGTCGTGGTCCTGGAGGTAGCGGCGGAGGGTGCCGGCGCAGAGGGCCAGCACGGCGTCGTTCACGGTGCAGCCGAGATCCACCTTGAGCTCCTTGACCGTCGCCAGCGGCACCCGGGCGAAGCCGACGTCGCGACGTCCCGAGGTCGGGCCGTTCCACGGCACCCGGGGCGCGCTGAGGGGCACCGCGCCCACGTGACCGTCAGGACCGCGACGGCCCTGCACCACCCGCGACACGCTGCGGACGGTCTGGCTGAGCAGCGGGGCGAGACCCATCGTACGACGGGCCTTCGAGGTAACGGCGTGGCCGATCAGCTCGACGTCGGTCGGGACCCGCTCCGACGGCAGGTCAGGTGGCGGCCCGTCGACCACGGCGTCGGCCGGGTCGAGGTCGAAGAGGTGCACCATGAGCTCGGCGCCGCTGGCACCGTCGATGGCGCAGTGGTGGACCTTGGACACGACACCGATGCGGTCCTGCTTCAGTCCCTCGACGACCCACATCTCCCAGAGGGGGCGGGAGCGGTCGAGGGGGATGCTGGCGATCTGGGCCGCCATCTCGCCCAGCTCGCGGCGTCCGCCGGGGGCCGGGGCCCCGATGCGGCGGATGTGGTAGTCGATGTCGAACTCGGGGTCCTCGACCCACACCGGGTGGTGGAGGTTCAGCGGCACCGACACCAACCGCCGGCGGAACGGCGGGATGCGGTCGGTGCGCGAGGCGATGAAGGCCTTGATCGCGCCGAACGAGTAACCCCCCGGCATCGTCGAGGGGTCGAGCACCATCGTCATGGCGACGTGCATATGGTGCGTGGGCGTCTCCAGGTAGAGGAAGGTCGCATCGAGTCCCGAGAGTCTCTCCATGGGTCATCCTCCTTGTCGGGCCGTCAGGCGCTCCCGGCCAGCATCCCACGGATCCCGGGTCGATGAGGGGGGCGGTCGACGCCCGGAACGAGAACGTGTTCTCGTCTCAGACCGTGTCCCGACGCCGGCCCCGCGGAGGCCGCGACCCGGGCCCGCAGGCGTCGACGTCGGGCACCTTCCGCCGGCTGTCGGCAGGACGGCGTTAGCGTTCCGCGGACCATGACATCTGTTGCCTCCGCCGGGGCTGACCCGGCATCGCTCACGCCGCCGCAGGCGGCTCGCCGCGAACGGGTCATCCGCGCCGCCCTCGACCTCGGCGCCGAGGGGGGTTACGACGCGGTGCAGATGCGCGACGTGGCGGCGCGCTCCGAGGTCGCCCTGGGCACGATCTACCGCTACTTCTCCTCCAAGGACCACCTGCTCGCCGCCGCCCTCGTCACCTGGACCAACGACCTCGAGCGGCGCGTCGCCCGGCGCCCCCCGAAGGGGAAGACCCCCTCGGCGCGCGTCGGTGACGTGCTACGCCGCGCCACCGAGGGCATGGAGCGCCAACCCCGGCTGACCGAGGCGGTGATCCTCGCCATCTCCTCTCCCGACCGCGGCGCGGCGTCCTGCCAGGGTGACGTGGCCGCGGCCATGGGCCGGGTCATGGAGCGGGCGATGCCCACCGATCTCGACCCCGAGGTGCGCGCCGAGGTGGCCCGGGTGCTCAACTTCGTCTGGTACGGCGCCCTGCTGGGCTGGGTCAACGGGTGGTCCGGCACCGACGACGTGGGCCGCGAGATCACCAACGCCACCCGCCTCCTCCTCCACCAGTTCGACTGACTCCAGGACTCCTGACATATCGCGATCGTTCATGCGGCCACGACCCGATCAGCGTCGCATGACCGCCCTGGTCACGGGTTCGGGCCTACCTGGACGGCCGAGATTATGCCGCAGAAACTCTGGTCGGCCCCTGACCTGGGAGTTCGCGGTGACCTGCGGAGATGCACCACCGTGTCAGGAGTCCTGGACTCCCTTCCCAGGTTGCCCCCCGACCGTTCTGAAGGCGCAGTTCACGCTGGAGGGCGAATCCTGCCCCCAGAACCGCGGGTCTCCGCCAGCCGGACTCCCCGATGACGACACCTTCGGACTCCCCGCCTCCCGCACTTCCGGTTGCTGCAACGCATCCATCAGCCCGGCGGCGGGCAGCTCACCGCCATCTTGGGCCGGCTCAGCCCCACTGGCCGCCACGCGATGCGCTATCCGCATCCCGAGGTCCTGCAGGTCGTCAGCGGGCCCAGTCGGGGGCGAAGGGGGGGTCCACCATGCGGCGGCCGCGATCGAGGGCGGTCAGGGCGTCGTGGTCGCCCTCGGTGAGCTCGACGTCGAGCGCGCCGAGGTTCTCCTCGATGCGCTCGCGGGCGGTCGCCTTGGGGATCACCGCGGTGTGCTCGTCCTCGTCGAGGATCCAGCGCAACAGGATCTGGGCCGGTGTGGCGCCGCGCTCCTCGGCGATGGCTACGACCGCGGGATCCTTCAGCAGCTCACCCCGGGCGAGAGGGGAGTAGGCGGTGAACAGCAGGTCGTTCTCGGCGCACAGCTCGAGCAGCCGGGGCTGGGCCAGGTAGGCGTGGTGCTCGACCTGGAGCGAGAAGATGGGCGCGGCGTCGAGGGCGCGGGTCAGGTGGTCGGGGGTGAAGTTGCACACGCCGATGTGACGGGCGGCGCCCGCCTCCACCAGGTCCCCGAAGACCTCCAAGTTGGTCTCGAGCTGGTCGAGACGCACCGGCCAGTGCACCATCAGCAGGTCGACGTGGTCGGTCTCGAGCTTCGACAGGCTCTCGTAGGTCGAGCTGCGGATGGCCTCGGGCGTGAGGTTGTCGTTCCCGATCTTGGTGGTGAGGAAGATCTCGTCGCGGTCGATGCCCGAGGCGGTGACGGCCTGGCCGACGGTGTGCTCGTTGCCGTAGTCCTGGGCCGTGTCGATGTGGCGGTAGCCGAGCTCGAGCGCCGCGGTGACCCCGGGGAAGGTGTCGTCGTCGACGAGCTCCCAGGTTCCGAAGCCGAGCGCGGGGACGGGTGTTCCCTGGATGGTGCGGAGCATGGCCCCTTGCTATCGCCGCCGGCGCCCGGCCCCAACCAGGACCGAGGTCAGCCCCGGACGACGGCGTGCCAGGTGAACTCGTCCACGGTGGCGCCCGTGGCGAGGAGGTCCCGGTGGACCATCTGCGTGAGTGGCGAGGTCCCATCACCGAACTCGAGTCCGTAGATGCTGAAGCCGGCCTTGGCGCTGGGGCTGATGCGGCGGGCGATGACGGGCCCGCGGGCGCCCTTGATCGAGACGACCGTGGTCGAGCCGACCCTCAGGTCGCCCGCGGTGCGGGCCATCACGCAGACTCCGCTGACCGACACGTCGAGCAGGCCCGCGGCCTCGGAGGGCCTGGGTTCGGGGCGGCGACGGCGACCACGGCGGCGCGAGCCCTCGGTGTTGGTGTCGACGTCCCACCGGACGATGACGGGTCCCACGTCATGGCGACGCCCGACGCGTCGCTCGTGCCCCGGAGTGTCGATCATGGCTCTCCGTCGGCCGGAGTGGGCCGATCCTGAGCGTCCGCCCGTGCTGGTGATCAGGGTGATGCCCGACGGTGTGACCGGTTCACCGCCTCACCGACGGGGAACACCCCGGCGGTACGGCTGACCCTGATCGGGCACGAGCCGGTGGGAACGGCGAGCAACGCCGGTAGACCCATGGGAACACTCGGGCGCCGCCACCGGCGCCGCACAAGGAGCTCCTCATGGCTGATCGCGATCGCGTCGACTTCTGGTTCGACCCCCTGTGCCCGTGGTGCTGGATCACCTCGCGATGGGTCCTCGAGGCTCAGGCGGTCCGCGACATCGACGTCACGTTCCACGTCATGAGCTTGGCGGTGCTCAACGAGGGGCGCGACCTGCCCGAGAAGTACCGGGACATGATGACCCGGGCGTGGGGCCCCGTGCGGGTCGCCATCGCCGTCGACCAGCAGCACGGCCAGGAGGCACTGGCGGCCTACTACACCGCGGCCGGGACGCTCATCCACACCCAGGGCCGGGGCAACGAGGACCTTCCCGCCGTCGCCGCCGAGGCACTGGCGGCGGCCGACCTGCCCCCCGGGCTGATCGACGCCTTTGACCGTGACGACCTCGACGACGACCTCCGCACCAGCCACCACGCCGGCATGGACGCCGTTGGCGACGACGTGGGCACGCCGACGATCCACGTGAACGGCGTCGCCTTCTTCGGTCCCGTGCTCAGCCGCATCCCGCGGGACGAGGAGGCGGGCCGGATGTGGGACGGAGCGGTGCTGCTCGCCGGCTACCCGCACTTCTTCGAGCTCAAGCGCACCCGCCACGAGGACCCGCAGTTCGACTGATCAGGCGCGCCGTCGCCGCACCGGTCGGCCACCCTCCGCGTACCGAGCTTGAAACGGCCGCCCTGGTGTGGCTCTGCGGCCCACCAGGGCGGCCAGAACTCAGTAGCGGTCAGATCTGGGTGGTCTGGTCGACCCAGTAGGGGTCGCGCAGGCGGCGCTTGATGAGCTTGCCGTTGGGTTCCCGGGGCAGGGCGGCGACGAAGTCGACCGACCTCGGCAGCTTGAAGCGGGCCATGCGGGTCGCCGCCCAGGCGAGGATCTCGGTCTCGACCTCGGGCGAGCCGTCGGTCCCCTCGGGCGTCTCGACCACGGCCTTGATTTCCTCGCCCCAGTCCCGGTTGGGGATGCCGAACACGGCGACGTCGGCCACCAGCGGGTGGTTGATCAGCTCGCCCTCGATCTCCGTGGGGTAGATGTTGACCCCGCCGGAGATGATCATGTCGCTCTTGCGGTCGCGGAGGAACAGGTAGCCGTCCGCGTCGAGCTCGCCCAGGTCGCCGACGGTGAAGTAGCCGTCGATGCGGTTGGCCCGGGTCTTGGACGGGTCGCCCTTGTACTCGAAGTCGGCCATCAGCGACATGTAGACGGTGCCGATCTGTCCGGGCCCCAGGAGTCGCTGCTCGTCGTCGTAGATCCGGATCTCCGAGCCGGGCCAGGGCCGCCCGACCGACCCCGGCCGCTCCAGCCACTCCTCGGCGGAGATGACGGTGCCGCCCCCCTCGGTCGCCGCGTAGTACTCCTGGATCGTGTTGCCCCACCACTCGATCATCCGGCGCTTGATCTCCTGCGGGCAGGGCGCCGCCCCGTGGACCATGTTGCGCAGCGACGACATGTCGTAGCGGGCGCGGGTCTCGGGGGGCAGCTCGAGCAGGCGCACGAACTGGGTGGGCACCATGTGGCTGTAGGTGACGCCGTGGGTCTCGATGAGCCGCAGCGTCTCGGGGGCGGACCACTTGTCCATCAGCACCACGGTGTGGCCGAGCGACAGCGCGTTGCCGGTCCACATGAGCACCGCGGTGTGGTAGAGCGGCGAGACGGTGAGGTGCACGTGGCCGTCGTGGGCCGCGATGCCGAAGAGGTTCGGCAGGTAGCCCATGAGCTCGGCCATGTCGCTGGGGTCGATCCCGGCCAGGGCGCGCTTGACGCCCTTGGGGCGACCTGTGGTCCCCGAGGTGTAGTGCATGGCGGCGCCCGTGGTCCGGCCCTCGGGGGCGGTGGTGGGCTGACCGTCGAAGAGCTCGCCGTAGGGCGCGAAGCCGGCGACGGCACCCACCGCGTAGCGGGCGTCGACGGGGAAGCCGGCCTCGTCCGCGGCGGCGACGGCGACCGCGGCGAAGCGCTCGTGGGCCACGAACGCCTTGGCCTCGGCATCAGCGAGGATGTAGGCCACCTCGGGTCCCACCAGGTGGAAGTTGATCGGGGTGATGCGCACCCCGACCTGCAGAGCGGCGAGGAACAGCTCGATCAGCTCCACCCCGTTGGGGAGCAGCACCGCAAGGGTGTCGCCCGCCTCCAGACCGAGGCCCCGCAACCCGTGGGCGGCCTGGTTCGACCGGGCCAGCAGCGCCCCGGCGGAGTGCTCGCCGCCGTCAGGGTCGACGAGCGCCAACCGGTCGCCGTCCGCCTCCGCCAGCCGCCAGAACCCGAGATCTCCCATGCCGGCGAGACTAGGCCGAAACGAGAACGCGTTCTCGTTTCGGCGAGTGAGGGCCTCGGTGGCCCGGCCACCTAGAACGCGTCCCACTAGGGTCCCAGCCGATCGACCCACGCTCGACGAGGAGACCGCCCATGCGCGCTGCGCTGCTGCACACCACCGGTGACGAGACGCTCGAGATCGTCGACGACATCGAGGTCGCGCCGCCCGGACCGGGTGAGGTCACCATCGACATCAAGGCCACCGGGGTCTGCCACTCCGACCTCTCGGCCATGAACGGCACCATCCCCCAGACGGCGCCGTTCGTGCCCGGTCACGAGGGCGCAGGTGTCATCTCCGCCGTGGGCGAGGGGGTCGCCGACCTCGCCCTGGGCGATCACGTCATCGTCGCCTGGTCGCCCCCGTGCGGGATGTGCAACAACTGCGTCGAGCGCAAGCAGCCGCACCTCTGCGTGATGATCCAGTTCGCCATCGCCGGGTCGTCCCGGTTCTCCCGCAACGGCGAGCCCGTCTACGGAATGGCCGGCACCGGCACCTTCGCCGAGTCGCTGACCGTGCCCCGGGAGGCGGCCATCAAGATCGACGACGACATCCCGTTCGAGATCGCCTCGCTCATCGGCTGCGGCGTCACCACCGGCGTCGGCGCCGCCGTCAACACGGCCAAGGTCACGCCCGGGTCGTCGGTCGTGGTCTTCGGCTGCGGCGGGGTCGGGATCTCCGCGATCATGGGCGCACGTGTCGCCGGTGCCGCGATCATCGTCGCCGTCGACCTGGTGGAGGCGAAGCTCTCCCAGGCCGAGGAGTTCGGCGCCACCCACGGCTGCACCCCCGACGGGCTGGGCGCGCTCCAGGCCGAGCTCACCGGCGACGGGTTCGACTTCGCCTTCGAGGCCATCGGGGTGCCGGCGGTGATGCGCCAGGCCTACGACGCCACCCGCCGCGGCGGCACCACGTGCATCATCGGGGTCGCCGGCATGGACAAGGAGGTCGCGTTCAACGGCTTCGAGCTCTTCTTCATGGAGCGGACCGTGATGGGCAGCTACTACGGCTCGGCCGACGTGCGCTCGGACTTCCACCGGTGGCTCCGACTCTGGAAGGCCGGTCAGCTCAACCTCGAGGGCATGATCTCCAAGCGGATCAAGATCGACGACGTCAACGACGCCCTCGTGGCCATGAAGAACGGCGAGGTCATCCGCACCGTCATCTCCTTCTAGCCCGGCGCGCCGCCGAGGTGTGGGGCCCAACCACCCGGGGGTGTGCCCACCCACCGTGGGTGGCTCGGCACGTGGCGCCGAGGTTCCTACGGTGGGGTCATGGGACACCACCTCGCCACCCCCGCCGCCCTTGCCCTGGTGCTCACCCTGGGCCTCACCGCCTGCGGAGGTGATGACGACGACGTGGCGTCGGACCAGACCACCGCGTCGACGACGGCGACGGCGTCGAGCGACGAGTCCACGACCACCGCCCCGCCCGATGACGCCTCCACCACGGCACCGCCCGACGACCCGTCCACGACGGCCCCGCCCGATGAGTCCTCCACCACCGGTCCCGGCGACGAATCGACGACCACCGCGCCCACCAGCGACACCAGCGAGGCCGACGGCGGAACATCGACCACCGCGCCTCCCGACGAGGAGGACCTGCCGGGCGAGAGGACCGACATCTACCCCTACGAGGGTGCCGCGCTGGCGGTCGTCGGCGTCGGAGCGGACGACACCCTGAACGTGAGGACCGGACCCGGCACCGACTACGACGTGGTGGTCGAGCTGGCGCCCCTGGCCGACGGCTTCGCGGCGACCGGCCACAACCGGAGGGTGGCCGACGGCACCCTCTGGGCCGAGGTCCTCGCTGACGGCCGCACCGGTTGGGTGAGCACCGCCTTCATCGCCCAGCTGGGGCAGGCCACCGACGTCACCGCCGAGCTGGGCGAGGTGCCGCGCGCCGAGACCATGGTGGCCATCGCGGAGGCCGTCGCCGCTCTGCGCAGCTCCGGGGCCGAGGGTCAGGAGCCGCAGCTCACCGTCGTCGACGGGCCCACCGTCGCCGATGTCGGGGAGATCACCGTCGACGTGACCGGCTACGCCGATGACGCCCAGCTGGGTGAGCGGTTCCACATCATCGCCGAGCCCGATCCGAGTGGCGAGGGCTTCACCGTCCGCACCGTCGAGGCCACCGCCCTCTGCGCCCGAGGCGCCACCGCCAAGGGCCTCTGCACCTGAGCTCGGCCCCAGATCGAGGTCGACGCCGGGGCTCGCCGGCCGCTGACGTCCCGGAGCATGTCCCGAAGAACTGGAACGTGTTCTAGTGTGGCGGTCGTGACGCCCACACCGCAGTCGGACGAGGTGCTGAGCGCTCCGCTCATCATCGAGTACCCCTTCCGCCGCACGACGGGACCGGTCATCGGCGCCTTCCTCACCGGCCTGCGCGAGCAGGTGCTGGTGGGGATCAGGGGCGTCGACGGTCGGGTCATCGTGCCGCCCGTCGAGTACGACCCGGTCACCGGCGAGGACCTCAACGAGGTGGTCGAGGTCGGCCCCGCCGGCACGGTCACCACGTGGGCGTGGGTCGCCACGCCGCACGAGAAGCACCCGCTCGACCGGGCCTTCAGCTGGGCCCAGATCCTGCTCGACGGCGCCGACACGCCGATGCTCCACGCCGTCGACGCCGGCCGGGTCGAGCTGATGGCCGCCGGGCTGCGGGTCGAGCCCCGTTGGGCCGCCGAGCGCGAGGGCCACATCGGTGACATCGCCTGCTTCGTGCCCGAGGAGACCTGATGGCCGAAGTCGTGCTCCCCGCGTCTCTGCGCGGCGTCGAGGCGGTCCGCAGCGTCCGCACCCCGGCCCGGCTCGACTACGAGTTCACCGCCGGTGAGGCCACCTCGCGCTTCCTCCGCACCATCACCGAGAAGCGCATCGTCGGCCAGCGCGCTCCGGGCGGTCGGGTGTACGTGCCGCCCCGCGGGGCCGACCCCGAGCTGGGCCGGCCCACCCCCGAGGAGGTCGAGGTCGCCCCGGTGGGCACCGTGACCTCGTTCTGCGTGGTGAACCTGCAGTTCTACGGCTCGGTGATGGAGATCCCGTACGTGAGCGCCCTGATCCTGCTCGACGGGGCCGACCTGTCGATCATGCACCTCATCCAGGAGGTGCCGGCCACCGACGTCCGCATCGGCATGCGGGTCGAGGCCGTCTGGCGCGACGACGCCGACATGGCGCCGACCCTCGAGTCGATCAAGTGGTTCCGGCCCACCGGCGAGCCCGACGACACCGACGTCCGCATCCCCGGCGAGGACCACGGCACCGGCCTGGGCTCGTGGGTCGGCGGCGTCGCTCCCACCGAGTCCCTGGTCCGCAACCCCCGCACCGGCCGGGGCGGCGCCACCCAGGGAGGAGAGGGCTGATGCGCGACGTGGCGGTGATCAGCGTGGCCCAGACCCCGGCCCGGCGCCGGGTGAAGGAGCAGAACGAGGTCGAGATGCTCATGCCGGCGATCCACGCCGCTTTGAGCCAGGTCGACATGACCATCGACGACATCGGGTTCACGTGCTCGGGCTCCACCGACTACCTCGCCGGGGTCGGCTTCAGCTTCGTGTCGACGCTCGACGGCGTCGGCCCGTGGCCGCCGATCCAGGAGAGCCACGTCGAGATGGACGGGGCGTGGGCCCTCTACGAGGCTTGGGTAAAGCTGCAGCTGGGCGAGCTCGACACCGCGCTCGTCTACAGCTACGCCAAGTCCTCACCCGGCGACCTGCCGATGGTGCTGACTCGCCAGCTCGATCCCATCACCGTGGCCCCGCTGTGGCCCGACTCGGTGAGCCTCGCCGCCCTGCAGGCCCGCGCGCTGATCGATGCCGGCAAGATCACCGAGGAGCAGATGTGCGAGGTCGCCGTCCGCAGCCGCAGGGCGGCCCTCGGCAACCCCAACGCCCAGCTGGCGTGGGACCGACCGGACGCCGAGCTGCTGGCCGAAGAGCACCACATCGCCCCGCTGCGCAAGAGCGACTGCGCCCCCATCACCGACGGTGCCGCGGCCATCGTGCTCGCCGCCGGCGACGCCGCCCGTGACCGGGTCGAGCGCCCGGCGTGGATCCGCGGCATCGACCACCGCGTCGAGTCGATCCACCTCGGCCACCGCGACCTCACCGTCAGCGAGTCGACCCGCATCGCGGCCGAGAAGGCCGGCGTGGCCGACGGGACCATCGACGTGGCCGAGCTCCACGCCCCGTTCTCCCACCAGGAGCTGATCCTGCGCGAGGCCCTCGGGCTCGGGCCCGAGGTCGACGTCAACCCGTCCGGGGGCGCGCTGGCGGCCAACGCCATGATGACCGCCGGGCTCATCCGCATCGGTGAGGTCGCCAACCGCATCTCCGCCGGCCAGGCCGAGCGGGGGGTGGCCCACGCCACCAGCGGCCCGTGCCTGCAGCAGAACCTGGTGTGCGTCCTGGAAGCTGACCCACCTCGTACTGGCGCGCGTTCGGGTCGCCAGGACGACCCGAACGCGCGCCGGAATGGTGCCGGGGGAGGAGACTGATGGGCAAGGAGAGGGTCGCCGTGGTCGGCATCGGCCAGACCGAGCACCGCGCCACCCGGGGCGATGTCTCCATGGCCGGGCTCCTGCGGGAGGCCGCGGGCCGGGCCCTGGCTGACGCCCAGATGACCTGGACCGACGTCGACGCCGTCGTCATCGGCAAGGCCCCCGACTTCTTCGAGGGGGTGATGATGCCCGAGCTGTTCCTGGCCGAGGCCCTCGGCTGCACCGGGAAGCCCATGTTCCGGGTGCACACGGCCGGGTCGGTGGGCGGCTCCACCGCCATCGTGGCCAGCCAGCTGGTCCAGGCCGGCATCCACGAGCGGGTGCTGACCGTGGCCTTCGAGAAGCAGTCCGAGAGCGAGGCCATGTGGGCCCTCTCCCTGCCGATCCCCTTCACCCCGCCGCTGCACGCCGGCGCCGGGGGCTACTTCGCGCCCCACATCCGCAGCTACATCCGTCGGGCCCATGCGCCTGATCACATCGGCATGCTGGTGGCGCTCAAGGATCGCCAGAACGGGCTGAAGAACCCCTACGCCCACCTCCACGAGCCCGACATCAGCTTCGACTCGATCAAGGAGTCGATGATGCTGTGGGACCCGATCCGCTACGCCGAGACCTGCCCGTCGAGCGACGGGGCCTGCGCGCTCGTGCTCGGCAGCGAACGGGTCGCGGATGTCGCCGCCGCCGACGGGCGCCCGCCGGCGTGGGTCCAGGGCACGGCGATGCGCTCCGAGCCCACCCTCTCGGCTGAGCGCGACACGGTGCTCCCACTGGGGGGTGCCCTGTGCGCCGCGGACGTCTACCGCCAGGCCGGCATCACCAACCCCCGTCGCGACGTCGACTGCGTCGAGATGTACGTGCCGTTCAGCTGGTTCGAGCCGATGTGGCTGGAGAACCTGGGCTTCGCCGAGCCGGGCGAGGGCTGGAAGATGGTCGAGGACGGCGCCACGGCCATGGATGGCGACCTGCCGGTGAACATGTCCGGTGGCGTGCTGTGCACCAACCCCATCGGCGCGTCGGGCATGCTGCGCTTCGCGGAGGCGGCCCTGCAGGTGCGGGGCCAGGCCGGCGAGCACCAGATCGACGGCGCCCGCCGCGCCGTCGGCCACGCCTACGGCGGGGGTTCGCAGTTCTTCGCCATGTGGGTCGTCGGCACCGAGAGGCCCTGAGCGACCCCCGAGCCTCCCGGAACGGCCACCCTGGTGCGCCCCAGGAGCACACCAGGGTGGCCGTTTCGCTCACCGACACGAGGAGCAGGACACGATGGGACGACTGGACGGCAAGGTGGCCATCATCACCGGGGCGGCCCGGGGCCAGGGCGAGGCCGAGGCCCGGCTCTTCGCGGCTGAGGGGGCGAAGGTCGTGGTGGCCGACGTGCTGGCCGACGAGGCCCGGGACGTGGCCGAGGCGATCGGCGACGCGGCGCGCGCCGTGGCCCTCGACGTGACCGACGAGGACGCCTGGACTCGCGTCGTGGCCGAGACCACCGACACGTGGGGCCCGATCACGACGCTGGTGAACAACGCCGGCATCCTCGATTTCAACGCCATCGACCGCTATGACACCGAGCGCTTCCGCACCGTGCTCGACGTCAACGTGATGGGCGCCTTCCTCGGGATCAAGTCGGTCACCCGCTCGATGGCCGCCTCGGGCAACGGCTCGATCGTCAACATCTCCTCCAACGGCGGCATGGAGGGCCTGCCCTTCCTCTCGGCCTACTCCACGAGCAAGTGGGCGCTGCGGGGCCTGTCGCGCTCGGCCGCCATCGAGCTGGGCCGGCGGGGCATCCGGGTGAACACCGTGCACCCCGGTGGGATCGACACGCCGATGACGCGCTTCGAGGGCAACGACGCCTCGAGCGCGACCTTCTACCAGAAGCTGCCGATCAAGCGGGTGGGCACGGTCGACGACGTGGCGCCCGTCGTGCTCTTCCTCGCCTCGGACGAGGCGGGCTACGTGACCGGCTCGGAGTACGTCGTCGACGGCGGCCACCTGGCGGGCGACGCCTCCGTCCTCACCCAGGTCCCGGGCACCGGATGACGCTCGCAGGCGAGGTGCAGAAGCCGTTCCTGTCGAGGTAAGGGCTCGGCGGTCATGCGAGCTGGCGGGGGCTGCGCGATGCTTTCGTGGTGGCCGGTGCCAGGCGATCGAGGACGGCGCAGGGCGTGGTTGCTGAGCGCGCGGTGTTGGCGGACATGGGTGTGCTTGCCGATCCCTTTGCTCGAGGGATGCTCACCCCGTCCATGGCGGCGATTTTCAGGGTCGTGCAGCATTGGCCGTACCGGGTGCGAGCGCGGTCGGTGACTCTGGCGGGCCTTGCGGCGCGTGTCTTGTGGTTCGACGCTCAGGTGGTCAAGGCGCTCGACGCCGGTATCAAGCAGATCGCGGTGATCGGAGCCGGCTATGACAGTCGAGCGTGGAGGTTCCGCCGCGACGGCGTGCGGTTCTTCGAGTTGGATCACGGAGCGACTCAGCAGGACAAGGCACGGCGGGCACCTGGGCCGGGGCCTACGTATGTCGAAGCTGATTTGACAACCCAGGGCGCTGCGGAGGCGCTACTAGAGCATGGACTCGACGCATCACGGCCCGCTCTCTTCGTCGTCGAAGGGGTCACGATGTATCTCGTGTTGGCCACGAGCGGGCAGATTCCGATGGCCACCAACAGGGGCTGAACTTCCCGGCGGCCCGTTCCCCTCTGTCCGCCTCACGTCCTCGTCAAGCAAGTCAACCGGTGATGAACGCTCGCACCAGATCAGTGCCGGCGTTGCCTCCGACCTCCCTGTGGCTGAGGTCACCGAAGTGTTCGAACCGCATGAGCTCCGACGGCAATGACGCTGCCACCTCTTCGTTGGTGCGCAGCGGCGTGACCGGATCGAGGCCGCCACCGAGGACCAGGACGGGGCATCGAGCCGATGCCAGTCCCGCTCGGAGGTCCATGGTGTGCTGCTCGCCGTTCTGGAAGTGCTGGAGGACGTCGATGTTCATCACCATGCGACCCATCACCTCCGGGTCGGGCGGGGCGACGCTGTACAGCGGCATGCAGATCTCGATGTAGTCGCCGAACGCTTCGAGATCGTTCTCCCAGAACCGCCGGGCCACCGATGCCGCCTCGGCTCCGCCGACCTTCTCGAACGCTTCTGCGATGGTGTCGACATCGAGGCGCGCCGAGGTGCAGGCGAGCACGACCTTCGCGGGGTGCTCGGGATGGCGGGCGATGTACCGCTGCGCGACCATGCCGCCGAACGACGCGCCGTACACGATCGGCCGGTCGATCCCGAGGGCATCGCAGAGACGCACGACGTCGTCGGCCCAGATGTCGAGCGTCCAGTCCGGCGACGATCCGATGTCACTGCGTCCTTGGCCCCGGTGGTCGTAGAACACGAGCTGCGCCACGTCCGTGAGACTCAGAAGCGTCGACGCTTTGTACAGCGAGTGGTCGAGACCCGGGCCACCGTGCAGGAAGAGCACGGTCGGCCGCTCCACCATCGTCGGCCCTTCGGGCACGAGCCCGAGTCCGTCGATGTCGACGAACAACCTCACACCGCCGCCGATGTCGACTCGCACGAGCCGAGGCTACTGGTCGGTCTCTTCAGCCTGCCGGGCGTGCCGCGGACAGCCGGATCGATCAAGCTGGAGGCCATGACCTCGGACCAGCCGTGACCGATCAGTGAGCACCGAAGTCACTCGCCCCACCACCGAGATCGGCGATCCGTCCACTCGCCAACCCCGCTGCAATATCAGGGTCTGACCCGGACCGGTCGAGCGGTCCGTCAGCCTCGGCCGTGGCGGGCCGACGCGGTGGCCCGGGCGGGCGTCTCGGCCATCTTCTCGGGCCAGTGGGGCGGCGGGAAGAGGGTTCGCTCGTCACCGGCACCGGGCCCATCGGCCTCGGCGTAGAACTGGTGGTACCACTTGCGGAAGGCCATGAAGGGCCCGTCGGTGTCGGCCAGCGCCGGCCGGGTGAGGTGAGCCTTGTGCTCCCACACCGGCATGTCCTCGAGGAACTGGCGGTCGACCTCGGCCACGAACGCCTGAGCCACGTTGGAGGTGGTCTCGGAGTCGCCGAGCGACCGGGTGTAGAAGTCGAACCGGGTCTCGCAGCTGCCCTCGTCGATGGGGGTCGTGGAGGTGACCAGCAGGGTGTCGACGATGCCGCTGAAGCGCACGATCGACACGCCGGGGCCGTAGCCGAGCGACTCGATCTTCCCATCCACGACGCCGCGGGGGGTGGGGAAGCGTTGCACCGAGCGCATGTCGGCCATCGGTCCGTCGGTCTCATAGGAGGTGATCTCGGGGACCTCGGCGGTGTTGTGCACGTAGCGGAAGTGCGCGGCGTCGACCGCGTTCTCACCCAGCTCCTGGGCATGGGCCATCACCGTGTGACGGGTGCGAACGGGGCCGACGAACTCGCCGCTGTCGAGCTCGGGTAGGGCCGGGACATCCCACCGCGGCCCCACCTCGGGGTCGGGGTGGAACCACACGAGGGACTTCCCGTTGACCTCGAGGGTCGGGTAGGTGCGGATCCGGGCCCGCTGGTTGGTGCGCGACGAGTACGGGATGTCGACGTTGGTGCCGTCGCCGTCGAAGCGCCAGCCGTGGAAGGGGCACTGGATCTCACACCCCTCGACGGTGCCACCGTGGCCGAGGTGGGCGCCGAGGTGGGGGCAGAAGGCGTCCATCACGTGGAGCTCGCCCGGCTCGTCACGCCAGGCGACGAGGTGGCGGTCGAAGTAGAACAGCGCCTTGGCGGACGCCCCGGCGACCTCCTCCGGGGTGCAGACCTGGAACCACCCGTAGGGGATGGGGAACGGGTACCGACTCATCGCAGCTGGACTCCGGCGCCGAGAAACTAGAACGTGTTCCACTATAGGGGGGCCGGGTGTCGGCACCCCGCCCGACGGCTCGCCCGGAGCGTTTCCCAGCCCCTCCTCCCACCGAAACTCGGAGTGCATGTCCATGGCCAACGACCTCAAGCTCGGACTCGTCCTCGGGTACTGGTTCGCCCAGCCCCCCACCGGGGTCGCTGACCGAGTCGCCGCGGCCGAGCGGCTGGGCTTCGACTCCGTCTGGTCGGCCGAGGCCTACGGATCGGACTGCTTCACCCCGCTGGCCTGGTACGGCGCCGCGACCCGGCGCGTGCAGCTCGGCACCGCGGTCTGCCAGATGGCGGCCCGCACCCCGGTCGCCACCGCCATGAGCGCCCTGACCCTCGACCACCTCACCGAGGGGCGGTTCATCCTCGGGCTCGGCGCCTCGGGCCCGCAGGTCGTCGAGGGCTGGTACGGCCAGCCCTACCCGAAGCCCCTCGCCCGCACGCGGGAGTACATCGACATCGTGCGCCAGGTGCTGGCCCGCGAGGCCCCGGTCTCCCTCGACGGCCAGCACTTCCAGCTGCCGCGCCGAGGCGACGACACGGCCGGACTGGGCAAGGCCCTCAAGTCGATCACCCACCCCCTCCGGGCCGACCTACCCGTCTACCTCGGTGCCGAGGGCCCCAAGAACGTCGCCCTGGCGGCCGAGATCGCCGATGGCTGGCTGCCCATGTTCATGTCGCCGGGCCTCGACCCGCTCTACCGCGAGAACCTCGAGGAGGGTTGGGCCCGACCCGGCGCCCGGCGCGGCCCCGACGACTTCGAGGTCGCCAACCTGGTGCAGATCGTGATCGACGACGACGTCGAGGCTGCGGCCGACCAGGTCCGCATGTCGCTCGGCTTCTACATCGGCGGCATGGGCGCCCGCGAGGTCAACTTCCACGCCGACCTCTTCAGCCGCATGGGCTACGCCGATGACGTGGCCCGCATCCAGGACATGTTCCTGGGCGGCCAGAAGGAGGAGGCCATCGCCTCTGTCCCCTTGGCGCTGGTCGAGGACGTGGCCCTCGTCGGCCCGGAGGACAAGATCCGCGAGGACCTCGAGCGCTGGCGCGAGACCTGCATCACGACGCTGCTGGTCGCCGCGCCCCCGGCCCAGATGGAGCAGATCACCGACCTCGTCCGCGGCTGAACCTGCTCGCCCGGTGCATCTCTGCCCGCCGGCTCGGGTCGCAAGGGTCAGACTGGAGCGGTGGACGGGCACACCGACGACGACCTCGGGCGACGGCTGGCGCTCGCGGATGCCGCCTACACACCGTTCGCACCGTTCTCGGACTGGTTGTCGGAGCCCGTCGGGCTCGGCCCGTGGACGAACGCCGCCGAACGATTGGCCGACATACGGGCCCGGACACCGGTGGATGCCGTCCGGGCCGCCCTCGACGAGGTGCGGCGTGCCGCCGCGATCGACACCGGGGCGATCGAGGGCCTGTAGCGACCGACCGCGGCTTCACCATGTCGGTGGCCCGGAACGTCATCTCTCTCGACCAGGCCGAGGTCGAGCGGGGGCCTGCCTTCCGCCGCCACTACCAGGCGCAGCTGGCGGGGTTCGAGATGGCCCAGAAGCTGGCGACCGGGGACGAGGTGGTCACCGAGGCCGCTCTGCGCGAGCTGCACCGGGTGACCTGCGCAGGGCACGGGACCCATCGCGTCCTCACCGCCATCGGTGTGCAGGAGCGCGCCCTGGCGCTCGGTTCGTACAAGTCGGATCCGAACCACGTCCAGCTCGGCGACGGGTCGTTCCACTCCTACGCGCCTGTCGGTCGGGTACCCGACGAGATGCACCGCCTGGTGACAGAGATGCGGTCGACGGCGTTCCTCGACGCGCCGGCGGTGGTGCAGGCCGCGTTCGCGCACCACGCCCTCACCGCGGTGCACCCCTTCGCCGACGGCAACGGGCGGGTTGCCCGGCTGGTGGCGTCGGTGTGGTTGGTGCGGGCGGTGTCGATCCCGTTGTGGGTCGAGCCGACCGACCGCGACCGCTACCTCGACGTGCTCGGTCAGGCCGATAGCGGCGACCGGGCGGCCTTCGTGGGGCTCGTCACCTCCGTGACCCTGCGCCTGCTCCGAGAGGTGACCCTCGTTCTGTCGGTGCCATGGGAGGCCGCTGAGCAGGACCCCGAGGACCGGGCGGCGGAGCGTGCCGCCGAGCGCCTCGCGTTCGAGGCCTCGACGGCCGTCGGCGCGGACGCGCACGCCACGGTGACGCACCCGCACGGGTACATGACACTTGCGGATCCGCCCGCCGGTGTGACCATCGCCTCGGGCAAGGCGGCGGTCATGGTGAACGTCGCGAGTGGGGTGTGGGACAGGGGAGCACGGTCTCTCGCCGTCGGGGTGGATCGCGGTTCTGACGAGCTGAGTCGCTTCTGCGTGCTCGTCTACGTCGGCGGCGGATACAGCTGGAACCTGGTGCTTCGCGAGGACTTCGAAGCCGACGAGCTGATGCTCGAGATCACTCCCTCGGCGAGCCGACGCCTGGCGGACATAGCGCGTCTCGTCGTGGAGAGCTCGAGGGCCGAGCACCGGGCCCGGGGGGCGGACCCCTCCTGACGCTTGCCGCGGCTTGGGGGCGCCGGTGGGTGGCGCCGTATCCTCGCCGCCATGTCCGACACGCTGCAGCCCGTCGCCCTCGGTCGAAAGCCGGGCCCGGCCGCCTCGTCCCGACCCGGTCTGAGCCCGCAGGAGGCGCGCACTGCCATCCGGGCGGGCGAGGTCGCCCTGCTCGACGAGCGCCGGCTCCTCACCGAGGACGAGATCACCGACCTCGCCCACGTCCCCGACGCCTCGGTGAACTCCCTCGCGGCGCTGGCCCACGAGGTGCGCCTGGCCTGGTGCGGCTCCGAGGTCGAGGTCGAGGGCATCTTGTCGGCCAAGACCGGCGGCTGCCCCGAGGACTGCCACTTCTGCAGCCAGTCCTCGCAGTTCGACACGCCGGTCAAGGCCACCCCGTTCCTCGACACCGACGAGGTGCTGGCCGCCGCCCGGGAGACCGCCGCGCTCGGCGCCAGCGAGTTCTGCATCGTCCTCGCCGTCCGCGGTCCCGACGAGCGGACCCTGCAGCGCATCCTCGAGCTGGTGCCCATCGTGCGCGCCGACGCGGGGCTGAACGTGGCCGTGTCGGCCGGCATCCTCTCCGAGGACCAGGCCCGGCGCCTGGGCGAGGGGGGCGTCCACCGCTACAACCACAACCTCGAGACCGCCGAGTCGTACTTCCCGGAGGTCGTGACGACCCACTCCTACGACGAGCGCCTGAACACGTGCCGCCTCGTCCTGGAGAACGGCATGGAGCTGTGCTGCGGCGCGCTGCTCGGCATGGGCGAGACCGTCGACCAGCGCATCGAGCTGCTCATGGCGCTGCGGTCGGTCGACCCCAGTGAGGTGCCGCTCAACTTCCTCAACCCCCGGCCCGGGACCCCTCTCGGCGACCGACAGGTGGTCGAACCCCTCGAGGCCATCCGGTGGATCGCCCTCTTCCGCCTCGCGCTCCCGTCGGTGATCCTCCGCTACGCCGGCGGCCGTGAGGTCACCCTGCGCGAGCTCCAGGCCATGGGCATGACCTCGGGCATCAACGCCCTGATCGTCGGCAACTACCTGACGACCCTGGGCCGCACGCCGGCGGAGGACCTCCAGATGCTCGCCGACCTGCGCATGCCGATCGGCGCCCTGAGCGCCGCCCTCTGAGCGCGACCGTGTCGTGAGCGGCCCGCACTGCACCGGTTGTGGCCGAACGTCGACGGAGTGCAGCGGCTGCGGTCGCGCTCTCGACCCGCCCCGGTTCTGCCCGGAGTGCGGCACCCGCCTGGCCGTGGTCGTGACCCCGACGGGGCATCGGGGTCGCTGCCGAGCTCACGGCCCCGTGACCGCCGGCGACACGGCGTAGGCCGGATCTGATCGCGGTGCCGCCAACTGCTCTGTAGGGCCCGATCGACGTCTGAGACCGGATCTGGCCCACAGGATCGATCTGGGGCGCGCCGGCGCCGGTCGGCGCGTAGGGTCGAAGGCGTGGAGGTTGTCGTCGGGCCCGTGCCGGCTGCGAGCATGGCGGCGTTCGCCCGCTTCGCCCGCGACGTGCTCCACGCCGAGGGCCCGGGCGCCGATGTGCCCTCCGACGCCGCCTCTTCGTTCGAGGACTACATCGGGCAGTGGGCGAAGGTGGCTCGCGCCGGTGGTGATCCGATCTGGGCCACGTCGGCCGACCCCGAGGTGATCGAGTACCTCGTCTACGCCTTCTACCGGGTGGCACGAGAGGTCCGGGTCGAGGCCGGTGACGTCACCGTCGTACCCGACGATGCCTCAGCCTTCTACTGGTTCCTCGTCGGGGCCCTGCTCGACGCCCTGGCCGAGGAGGGTGGCTCGCGGGCCGAGTTCGCCGCTCACCTGCGTGAGTTCTGGCCCGGGGGCGACGAGATCCCCTAGCCGCTCGGCCTCTCAGCCGTCGGTGCGGAGCCGGGTGAGGCCCTGGCGGGCCCGACCCACGATGTCGCCATGGGGGGTGCGGTCGAGGGCGTCGGCGGCGTGGGCGAGGCGCTGGATCACCACCGGCTGGCGCAGCCAACGGTCGAGCTGGCCCACGACGCCGCGCCGGGCGAGCGGGAAGCCGCGGATGAGCCGACGGCGACCTTCGGTGTCCAGCGGAGCCAGCAGGTCAGCGAGGTGCAGCACCGCGGCGAGGCGCGCCTCGGGGTCCCCCGGTGACTCGAGCCGGTCCTCCCAGAGGTCGAGGTAGGGCTCGAGGTCGTCCTCGGCGCTGGCGATGAGGCCGAGGCGCTGGGTCACCGGTGCTCGCCCGGCACCCGGCGCCGCGGCGAGGGTGGTGAGCCAGGCGGCGCGGAGCGTGCGGCGGACGGCGGGCGCCTCGGCCGCCGGCCAGTCGAGCCAGCCCGCTCGGCGCAGACGGGCTCCGACGAGCGCCTCGGGAGGTCCGAGGTGTCCGTCGCCCAAGCGGGTGAGGATCTCGGGCAGGAGGCGCTTCAGGTCGACGGCGTCGCCCCAGGTGATCATCGACTTGGCCACGTAGCGGTCGAGCACGGCACTGGGGATGCGAGCCGGATGACGGCCGAGCAGCCGGAGGTCGCGGTCGCTGACGCAGTGGGCGCACGCCGGCATCGCGGCGCGGTACGGGTAGACGGCGAAGACCTCTGACAGGTCGGTGAGCGCCAGCTCGAGCTGGCGCCGGGGGCCCTCGGCACCTGGGATCCGGGACGCCTCACGAGCGGGGGTGGAGGCGGTCGGGACGGGGCGGCGCGCCCGGTCCGTCGCCGTTCCGCGGGCGCCGGGGGCCGCCCGGGGCAGGGTGCGGGTGACGGGGCGCCTCGGGGCGCCGACGCGAGCGGTGGGCGGTCGGAGCGGCGCGGTCATGGCCGCGAGGCTATCGACGCACTCCGGGTCGATCGGGGACCGTGTCCCGACGCCACTGCGACCCGATCGTGTTCAACGGTGCCCGTCGACGGAGATGTCGTTCGACGGAAACTCGCTGGCGGGCACGAAGGCATCGCCGCCGTCCCACGTGAGGGTCACCTCCGACGCTCCCGCCGGCGGATCCGGGGGACCGACGGCGGCGGCCCACAGCTCGTAGCGCAACACGACGACGTCGTCGGAGATGCTCACCAACGACACGGCTGTGCTCGGATCACGGGTGTCGGTCCCGAGGAGCCGGCCATCGCCGAACAGGAAGGCCCGCATGCCGCCGTTCGATTCCTCGCCGATCAGGACCGAGGCCCCCCGGAGCCGAAACCCCGAGTCGTCGACGACCGAGACACCGGGGGATCGGTCGACCACCTGGGCGATCGCGTCGGCCACCGTGGCCGCCGGCGGCAGCGTCGTCGTACTGGTCGTCGTCGAGCTGGAGCTCGGCGCGGTGGTGCTCGGCCCGGAGCTCGGCGAGCTGGCCGTCGAGGACTCCGTCGCGCCCGTCGACGAGGACCCCCCGCTCGGCGACGAGGTCGTGGTGCTGCGGTCGGTGGCCGCGTCGTCGTCGTCGCCCAGCAGCACCACGGCGCCGCCGATGGCGGCGGCGAGGATCAGCACGGCGGCGATGAGTCCCAGAGCAAGGCCGGCCCGGCCTCGGGGTCGGGATCGGTCGGGAGGACGCGCGGCTGACGGTGGCTGGGTGGGCGCACCGGGGGGGATCGCCGCCGGGGCCGCCACGCTCGAGCCGAGCACCTCGGCGGTCCCCTCGATCGCCCGGCGGAACGCGGCGGTGCTGCGGAACCGCTCGGTGGGGTCCTTGGCCATGGCGGTCTCGAGCAGCGACGCCGCCGGGCCGGGCACGCCGATCGGCCGCAGGTCCGGGACCGGGGCGTGCACGACCCGGTACATGATCGGGGCCACGCCCTCGTCGTGAGCTCCGGCGAAGGCGGCTGTCCCGTGGATGAGGGTGAAGACGGTGGAGGCCAGCGAGTAGACGTCGGCCGACACCGTGGCCCGCTCACCCGAGAGGACCTCGGGGGCCGAGTGCAGCACGGTGCCGATGACCACGCCGGTGGCGGTCTGGTGGGCGCCAGCGACCACCGCGATGCCGAAGTCGGCCAGCTTGGGCGTGCCGTCGTCGCCCAGCAGGACGTTCTCGGGCTTGACGTCGCGGTGGAGGACCTCGGCCGCATGAGCGGCGGAGAGCGCATCGGCCAGCTGGGCCCCGATCGAGAGCGCCTCACCCACGGGCAGCGGCCCCCGGGTCAGGCGCTCGGCGAGGGAGCCCCCCGGCAGGTACTCCATGGCGAGGTAAGGGCGCCCGTCGTCGGTGGTGCCGGCGTCGTGGACGGCCACGACGTTGCGATGGCCCGAGAGGGCGCCGATGGCGGCGCACTCGTGCTCGAAGCGGGCCAGGGCGGCAGGGCTCGGGTCGCCGCCGTTCAGGACCTTGACCGCCACGAGACGTCGGAGGCGGGTCTGGCGGGCCCGATAGACGACGGCGAACCCGCCCCGACCGATCTCGACGAAGTCGTCGTAGCCCGGTATGTGCACGAGGTCTTCGCCGGCCATCGCGAGGGAGGCTACCGACCCCTGTCGCGATCCTTGGGCGCCACCGGCGGCGCGATGGCGGTTCGCACTGCGTGGGCGACCTCCGGCGCCAGGAGGGAGTCGGTCATGGCGAGGAGGTCGTTCAGCGGGGGGAGGGCGCCGATGAGCCAGCGGGCGAAGGCGCCGTCGTCCATCCACGCCGCCAGGTCAGGCGGAACGATGGGGCCCAGCGCGTCGCGAAGGGCGGCCTCGGCCGGCGTCCGCGCCGGGGTGTTGGTGGCGGCCAGCTCCCGCAGGGCGCGCCAGCCCGGGCCGTTGGACAGGTCAGGCCGCTCGCCGAGGGCGTCGACGACCTCGGCCGTGAGTCCGCCGCCTATGAGCGGGTGGAGCGCGAGGAGCTCGTCGGCCGTCCGGGGCGTGTCGGGGCCCGGAGCGACCTCGGCCACCACGGCGTCGAGCCACAACGCCGCCCAGAACTGGCGCGGCGACACATCGGGGGCGGCGGTCGGGCACCCGAGGGATCGCAGCAGCAGGTCGACGAGCCGCCCGCTCGGCGGGACCCCGCCGGCGGGCACCAGCTCGGCCCCGTCGCCGGCCTCCACGCGGTGCGCGATGTGACCGTCGCGGTCGACGAGCACCACCAGGGCGGCCGGTGTGAGGCTCTGGTCGTCGAGGTGGTGGGCGGTGGCGGTGGCCACGACACCGACGACGGTCCACCGGCGGGGCACGACCTGTCCGATCAGCACATCGGCCGGGTGGACCCCGTGAGGCAGGGAACGCAGCGCCAGCTCGACGCCGTCGGTGCCGGAGCGGGCCCGGACGACAGAGCGCCCGCCGCCGGTGCGGCGATGCGCAGTGGCCAGCTGCTCAGCGAGCAGCTCGATCAGCTCGCCGGGACGGGGCCCGGCGACGGGGGGGACGAGACAGGTGGGGTGGGGCATGGGACGACCTCCGGAGGTGACGGTTCCGGCGGTCGGTGGGCCCGAGGGGTGAGGGCGGCCGCGACCCTCAGGCCCCCATCATGCCCACCCCGCGCGACAGTGAGATGTGATCTACGCCGCGACTGGGTCCGGCGGAGACCGCGCCGCGCGCCGGCAGTCAGGCGATGGCGGTGGTGTCGTCGGCGAGGGGGTCGAGCCGGTCGATGAAGCGGGCGGCTCCGGGCATGCGCCGCTCGGTGAGCACCCGGGCCAGCCGGGCGTCGGACGACGCGTACGCGTGCAGCGCCTCGCGCGAGAGGTCGTGGATCCGGGTGCGGTCGACCTCGATCGGGGCGAGACCGACCAGCCGCGCGATGGACTTGAGCGAGCACGACACCCGCAGCACCGGTCCCACGTCACCTTTGTACATGCGGTAGGCGTCGAGGTGGGAATGGCGGAACCACGCCCCCCGGTATGCACCGCGAAGCCCGGGGAGGGGCGGGTGCGGCGACTTGATGGACGGGTCGTGGCAGAGCCGCAGACCGAGGTCGATCTGGTGACGGGCGGCGCGATGGGCCAGGAACGGCAGGTCGAACGCGGCCCCGTTCCAGGTGGCCAGCACGCCGGCGGGCAGCGACCGGAGCCTGCTGGCCAGATCGAAGAGCAAGGTCGACTCCCGGCCGCTGAAGATCTCGTCGTGGCTGCCGAGAGACAGGGCCACGGTGAGCACCGGCGCCACCCGGGGGTCGAGGCCGTCGTCACGGGTGTCGGTCTCGATGTCGAGCCCATAGACGATGGGACGGCGTGTCATCGAGGGGACAGGCTACGAAGTGGGCTCCGCCCGGTGGTGGATGCCGGGCGCCGGGGCCGAACGGTGTGGGTTCCGCTCCTTCCGCTCAGACGGCGTGGGCGATGCGGCCACCGATGGGAGCGGCCACGACGTAGCCGGCATCGGCCCGCTCCCCCTCGCTCTCGCCGCCCCACAGGCCGTACTCGAGGTTCTCCCGGGCGTGGTCCCGGCACTCGAGGCGCACCGGGCACCGCATGCACACCTGGCGGGCGGCGGCCTCGCGCCGCAGACGGGCCGGCGGGCGTTCGGCGTGGGGTGCGAAGAAGAGCTGGGTGTGGCCCCGACAGATCGCCTCGTCCATCCACGAGGGACGGGCGAGGGCGGTCTCCAGGTCGGTGAGGCTGTCCCGCGTGATGAGGCTCATGGAGGATCCCCTGTCGGTGTCGAGTGCCAGGCTACGCCGGGCACCCGGGGACATCTCGTGCTCTAGGACAGATTGTAGGGATACTTCCGATCTTGATGAGAGATGGCGGCCGCTCAGTCGGGCGCCCCTTCGAGGACGCGGGTGACGAGCGCGGCCACCGGGCTGCGCTCGGCGCGGGCCAGGGTCACGTGGGCGAAGAGCGGGTGTCCGGTGAGGGCCTCGATGACCGAGGTGATGCCGTCGTGGCGGCCCACCCGCAGGTTGTCGCGCTGGCCCACGTCGTGGGTCAAGACGACCCGGCTGCCCTCGCCGAGGCGGGACAGGGCGGTGAGCAGCACGCCGCGCTCGAGGTTCTGGGCCTCGTCGATCACCACGAAGGCGTCGGTGAGGCTGCGCCCCCGGATGTGGGTGAGGGGCAGCACCTCGAGCAGGTCGCGGGCGAGGACCTCCTCGACCACCTCGCGCCCGGCGAGGGCGTGGAGCGCATCGAGCACCGCTGCGCCCCAGGGGCCCATCTTCTCGTCGCGGTCACCGGGCAGGAAGCCGAGATCCTGACCACCGACCGCGTAGAGCGGGCGGAAGACCATCACCCGGGAGTGGGTGCCCCTCTCCAGCACGGCGTCGAGCCCGGCGGCGAGGGCGAGCACGCTCTTGCCCGTGCCGGCCCGGCCTCCGAGGCTCACGATGCCGACCTCGGGATCGGCCAGGATGTCGATGGCCACGCGCTGCTCGGCGCTGCGGCCCCGCACGTCGAACAGCGACCGCTCGCCAGTGATGAGGTGCACCCGCTTGTCGGCGTACACCCGGCCGAGGGCGGACTGCGAGCCGTTGTGCAACGCCACGCCGGCGTGGCAGGGCAGGTCCCGCGCCGCGGCCAAGTCGACGGTGCGCTCCTCGAACAGCTCGTCGATGTCCGCCGTCTCCACGTCGAGCTCGGCGAAGCCGCTCCAGCCCGTGTCCCGGCTCTGCTCGTTGCGGTACTCATCGGCGTCGAGGCCGACGATGCTGGCCTTGAGCCGCAGGGGGAGGTCCTTGGTGACCACCACCACGTCGGTGCCCTCGGCGGCCAGGTTGTGAGCCACGGCCAGGATGCGGTGGTCGTTGTCGTCGGTCGTGAGCGCTGCGGGCAGGTCCCGGGTGTCCTGGTGGTTCAGCTCGACCCGCAGGGTGCCACCGGCCGCGTTGACCGGCAGCTCGGCCGTGAGCGTCCCGTGCTCGATCCGCAGTCGCTCCAGCACCCGGAGGGCCTCGCGGGCCGCCCAGCCGAGCTCGGGGTGGTTGCGCTTGGCCTCCAGCTCGGTGAGCACCACGATGGGCAGGACGACCTCGTGCTCGTCGAAGCGGCCGAGGCTGCCCGGGTCGGCGAGGAGCACCGAGGTGTCGAGCACGTAGGTGCGGGGGCGCGATGAGGACAGCGTGGTTTCGGGCACGGAAGCTCCCGGGACGTGGGTGGGTGGGATCGGCGCAGGTCATCGACGGTTCCGGCCGCACCGTTCGGCGGCGGTGCCGGGAACGGGACCGGGGGACGATGACGCACTGGGGCCCATCTCACACCCCCGGGACCGGCACGGCAGGGATGGGCCGTGGCGTTCACGCGCCCGTCACTCGCCGCTCACGCCGGCGATGCCGGATCGTGGTCCGACGCCCCGGTTCGGGCTGCGAAGGGCGCGCGCCGTGAGCCTGACCGGCCCGATGCCCGGTGGGTGACGCCGATCGGCGATGGCATGATCCGGGGGTGCCCGGTCCTCGCGTCGACGACACCCTCGACGAGGACGTCCGGTCGCTGTTCTCCCTGCCCCGCGACGTCGCCTACCTGAACACGGCGTACATGGGGCCGCTGCCCCTGGCCGCGGTCGAGGCCGGGTGGATGGCGCTCGACCGCAAGGCCCACCCCTGGACGGTCGTGGCCGATGACTTCTTCGCCCCCGGCGAGACGTACCGGGGCCTCGTGGCCGACCTGCTCGGTGCGGACGCCGACGGCGTGGCCATCACCCCGTCGGTGAGCTACGGGCTGTCGACCTTCGCCTCCATGCTGGCGATCGAGCGGGGGCAGGTCGTGGTGGTCCCGGCCGAGGAGTTCCCCTCCAACCTCATCCCGTGGGTCGTGGCCGCCGAGAGGGTCGGGGCCGCGGTGGTGCGGGCCCCGGTGACCGGCGAGGGGGGCTTCACGGACGCCCTCGTCGCCGAGATCTACCGGCTCGGTGACCGCGTCGCGCTCGTGGCCGCCCCTCCGTGCCATTGGACCGATGGTCGCCCCATCGACCTCGTTGCCGTCGGCCGGGCGACACGATCGGTCGGTGCCGCCCTGGCGGTGGACGTCTGCCAGTCGCTGGGTGCCGTGCCCTTCGACGCCGCCGCGGTGCAGCCCGACGTCGTCGCCGGGGCCACCTACAAGTGGCTGCTCGGGCCCTACTCGCTCGGTTTCGCATGGTTCGCGCCCCGCTGGCGCGACGGGCTGCCCATCGACCACGGCTGGACCAACCGGGCCGGAGCCGAGGACTTCACGTCGCTCACCGCGCTCGCCGATGGCTACCGGGCCGGGGCCCGCCGCTACGACGCCGGCGAGTCGGCCCAGCACACCCAGATGCCGGTCGCCCTGGCCTCGCTCCGACTGGTCAGCGGGTGGGGCCCGGCGGCCACCGCTCTGCACGCCCGTCGGCTCACGGACCGCATCGCGGAGGGGGCGACCGCGCTGGGCCTCGGCGTGGCCCCGCCCGAGCAGCGATCGTCGCACCTGATCGGCCTGCACCTGGCGGGCACCGGCCTCGACGCCCCGACCCTGGCCGCACACCTCGCAGATGCCCAGGTCCACGTCAGCGTGCGGGGCCCATCCGTGCGGATCTCGGCCCACCGCTTCAACGATGACGGGGACGTCGACCGGCTGCTCGCCTCGCTCGCCGCCGCTATCCGAACCCCCCGGTCGCGATAGCGGTGGCGGCGCGGACCGGGCGGTCGTCGCCGTGTGTCTTCTGCGCCCTCGTGGCCGGTGAGGGACCGGCGGCCGTGGTCCTGAATGACGACGGCTTCCTGGGGTTCCTCGACCGTCGACCGTTGTTCGTGGGCCACACGCTGCTGGTGCCGAAGGTGCACCACGAGACGCTCACCGACCTGCCGCCCGACCTGGTGGGGCCTCTCTTCGCCCGGGCCCGGCTCCTCGCCGGCGTCATGGAGACCGAGCTCGGCAGCGAGGGCTCGTTCGTGGCCATCAACAATCGCGTTAGCCAGAGCGTTGCGCACCTGCACGTCCACGTCGTGCCCCGCACCAAGGGCGACGGGCTGCGCGGCTTCTTCTGGCCCCGCACCACATACGCCGACGACGAGGAGATGGCCGCGATCGCGACTCGCATCCGGGCCGCGCTCGAGAGGGAGCCGGCGGACGGCTGAGCACCGGAGGGCGCATGACATCGCTGCGAGCCCTCTCACCGTGGCCGCTCGTCGAAGGGGCCACCAGCGCAGCGCCCGTGACCGGTGGCACCCACCGGCGGTTCGGCGTGGTCGACCCGGGCCGCGGCTCGGCAGGATCCGGCCCGACGTGGTCCACTGGACCCTCATGGCCCTGTGTGACGCGCTCTTCGCCCGGTTCTACGACCCCCTCCTGGCGCCCATGGAGGAGGCCGGCCTCCAGATCTGGAGGGCGGAGCTGCTCGCCGAGCTGGCGGGCACCGTGGTGGAGATCGGCGCCGGCACCGGGGCCAACCTGGCGCACTACCCCGCCGCGGTCGAGCGCCTGATCCTCACCGAGCCCGAGCCCGGGATGCTCGCCCAGCTCCGGCCCCGGCTCGACCAGGTGCGCTCGGAGATCGAGGTCACGGCCCAACGGGCCTCGGCGTCGTCGCTCCCGCTGGGCGACGACGAGGCCGACGCCGTGGTCACGACGCTCGTGCTCTGCTCGGTGCCCGACCCCGGCGCCGTGCTGACCGAGGTCCGACGGGTCCTGCGCCCCGGCGGCCGACTCGTGTTCCTCGAGCACGTGGCCGCCGAGGGCCGCCCCGACCGACTGCGGTGGCAACGCCGGCTCGACCACGTCTGGCCCCACATCGCCGGGGGGTGCCGGCTGACCCGGGACACCCGGGTGGCCATCGAGGACGCCGGCTTCACGGTCGAGGCCCTCGCCCGCGAGAGCGCCCGCAAGGCACCGCCGTTCATCCGCCCCATGATCCGCGGCCACGCCCTCGCCCCCGCCTGACCGAACCACGGCGAACTGGTAGACGTCGTGGTCGCCAGGGCGACCGATCCCCCTACCAGTACGCGACCCCGGGCGAACTGGTACACGTCGTGGTCGCCAGGGCGACCGATCCCCCTACCAGTACGGAGCCAGGCGAGAGGTCAGACTCCCATCAGGCGACGATGCCGTCGGCGCGCAGGGTGCGGAGGGAATCCGCGTTGAGGCCCAGCTCCTCGGCCAGCACGGCGTCGGTGTGCTCGCCCAGCCACGGGACCCGGGTCTCGGGGCCCTGGGCGACGCCGCTCATCTTCACCGGGTTGCCCGGCACGAGGACGGGCTGGTCGACCCCGTCGGTGCGGGGCACCTGAACGAGCATGTCGCGGACCGCGAGGTGCGGGTCGGCCACCACCTGCTCGTCGGAGAGGCACGGCCCCGATGCCACCCCGACCGCGCCGAGGGCCCGGCTGGCCTCCATCGAGGTCATCCCCGCCGCCCACCCTTCGATGGCCGGGCGCAGCACGGTCTCGAGGTGGTCGAGCCAGCCCTGGCGGGTGGCGAAGCGGGAGTCATGGGCCCACTCGGGGTGGCCCACGGCCTCGACCAGCCGGGCGAACTGGTGCTCGCGACCGACCTGCACGACGAACCACCCGTCGGAGGCCCGGAAGCCATGCATCAGCAGCGGGCCCACGTCGCCGCCCCGCAGACCCATCGACCAGAGGTTGGTGACGATGTCGGTCATCGACACCATGGCGTCGAGCATGGCCACATCGACGTGGGTGCCCCGTCCGGTCTGGTCGCGGTGGCGCAGCCCGGCCAGCACGCCGATGACCCCGAACAGGGCGGTGCCGATGTCGCCCAGCGCACCGACCGGTGCCACGACGGGTGGCTGGTCCCCGGTGCGCTTCATCTCGTAGATCCCCGACATGGCCTCGACGATCGGCGCGAACGCGGGCATGTCGCCGTAGGGGGAACCGGAGTGGCCGAAGCCGCTCACCGACAGGTAGACGACGGCGGGGTGCACGGCCGCGACGTCGGCGTAGGAGAGGCCGAGGCGGTCCAGGGCCCCGGCGCGGAGGTTCTCGGCGACCACGTCGAAGCGGGGCGCCAGGTCGAGCACGAGACGGCGCCCCCGGTCGGTCTTCAGGTCGACGCAGATGCTGCGCTTGTTCAGGTTGGTGCGCAGGAACGTTGCGCCCACCGGGCGCCCGTCGGGGGCGGTCATGGCCGGGAGCGATCCCCGACCCTGATCACCGGTGCCGATGGCCTCGACCTTCACCACCTCGGCGCCGAGCCGGGTGAGCAGCTGGGTCGCCCAGGGAAGCGCCTGCATCTGTTCGAGGGCGAGGACCCGCACCCCGTCGAGGGGCTTCCCGTGGGCCAGGTCGTCGGGGTCGACGACGTCACCGAGGCGCATGCCCGGATCGTAGGCGTCGGCGAATGGTCGCCTCGGGCCCCAGCTCAGCGAACAGGTTGTCCTACGCGCTCGTCGTAGGCGAGGCTTGGGCTGTGGCTGACCGAGTTGAACAGCGGCGGCGCCTCGGTTCGCTGGAGGCTGAGGTGATGGAGATGCTGTGGGCCGCGGACGGGCCGCGGTCGGTCCGCCATGTCCTTGAAACGCTGAACGATGGCCGCCGGTCGCCGCTCGCCTATACGACGGTCATGACGGTACTCACTCGGTTGACTGGCAAGGGCGTCCTTGTTCGCGCCCAGGCCGGGCGTGGGTTTGTCTACTCGCCGGTGGCCGGCGACGAGGCGGGGATGGCGGTGCGGGAGGTGGTGCGCGACTACGGCGAGGCGGCCCTGGCCCACTTCGTGGAGCAGGCCCGGGCCGACCCGAAGCTGTACCGGCGGCTTCGCCGCCTGATGGGGGAGGACGACGGTTGAACACCGCGAACCGCAGCTTCGCGCTGGTGATGGCGACGGCGGCCGCGCCCTACGGCATGGTTCTCCTGGGCGGCTGCGGCCTCGGTGCTTACGTCGTCGGCCGTGTCGCCGAGGACGGCTTCGACACGCTGCGGCGCGGGGTGTTGCTGCCGGCCGTGGCGATGCTGGCGCTGCTGCTCATCGGGGCCGCCGCCGGCGCGAGCTCGGTGACGCGGCAGGTGGCGGCGACGCGTCGCCTCATCGACCACGTGGATCGCAACCGGGCCATACCGCCCCTCGGCACGCCGCTCGGTGTCGAGGTCGTGGATCACGACGAGCCCTTCGCCTTCACGTTTGGGTTCGGGGAGCCGCGTGTCGCAGTGAGCCGAGGGCTGATCGAGCGCCTCTCCGCTGACGAGCTCGAAGCGGTGGTTGTGCACGAGCGTTACCACGTCCACGCCCGCGACCCACTGAAGCTGGTGGCGGCTCGCGCTGCGGCACGCACGTGCTTCTTCCTGCCCGCAGTCTCCCACCTCGTCGCCCGCTACCTCGCTGGTCGAGAGCTGGCGGCGGACCGTCGATCGTTGCGAGATCTCGGTCGATCGGCCGTGGCCGGCGCACTGTTCAAGGTCGTGGCCGGCCCGGACTGGGACGAGCTCGACACCGCGGCCGCGATGGCCCGGCCGGACATGCTCGCCGTGCGAGTCGATCAGCTCGAACGCGGGACCGAACCCAGCCTTCCCACTCTGCCGGGCACCGCAGTCGCCATCTCGGCTCTGGTGCTCGCGGTCCTGGGCGGGATCGTCACTGCGCTGACTCTCCAGAGCGGCCTGTCAGGGGCGGCGGGCGCCGACCATTCGCTGTCCGTCGCTGACCTCGGTGGCGCGATCGCCGGGGGCCTTGCGTGCACCGCCGGGTGGGTGTTGCTGATCATCGTGGCGTGGCGGCGCCTCGACCGCATGGGCTTGACAACGACAAGCTCGTCGTAGTCTACTACCATCACGTAGTAGGTTGACCGGGAGGTCCGATCATGGAGTGGCTGTTCAGTCTGGCGTTGCTACCGATCTTGCTGTGCGGGCTGATGTGCATCGGGGGCATGGGGCTTGCCGCGCTCGGCCTGCGCCGCGGTACATCCAGGGGGTCGAGCCACGGCGGGTCGGCAGCAGGGTCAGCCCAGGAGGAGCCCGCTGAGGTGAGGTCCCGATGAGCGAGCGGGTCCGACATCCGATCTTCGCCCGCATCTACGCCCGCATCAGCGGCGCAGCCGAAGCGAAGGGCGGCGCCGAGCACCGAGAAGAGCTGTTGGCCGGTCTTGGCGGACGGGTCGTTGAGGTCGGGGCCGGGAACGGCCTCAACTTCGGTCACTACCCGGATGCCGTCACCGAGGTCGTGGCCGTCGAGCCCGAGCCACACCTGCGCCAACTCGCCGAAGCGGCCGCCACCCGGGTCATCGTGAAGGTCACCGTCGTGGATGGCACGGCCGCCAGCCTGCCCCTGGACGGCAAGAGCTGCGACGCGGCCGTGTGCTCGCTGGTGCTGTGCTCGGTTGCGGACCAGGACGCGGCGCTGCGCGAGGTCCGCCGGGTCGTGCGCCCCGGCGGCGAGCTCCGCTTCTACGAGCACGTCGTCGACCCCGGCTCCCGCTTCGCCCGCTTTCAACGGAGGGTCGACATCGTCCACCCTCACGTCGCAGGCGGCTGCCACGTCACCCGCGACACCGGCGACGCGATCAGTAGGGCCGGCTTCGAGATCACCTCCATCCGACGGTTCCGCTTCGCGCCGAACCGGCTATCCACGGCCGCGGCCCCAAAGATCCTCGGCACAGCCCGCGCGCCTCGGAGCTGAACGTCACGACCCTGGACTCTTGTCGCCGACCGACGGTGGTGACAGAGCAGGGCCTCGTCAGCCGGAGATCTGACTCCCCGTCAGATCCGACCGTAGGATCTCGACCATGCGCGGCATCCTCGCTCTCGGCGCCCACCTGCCCCACCGCCGCCTCGACCGCTCGACGATCGCGGCGGTGGCCGGCGGGGGCGGGGGCAAGGGCACCCGCAGCGTCGCCGGCTTCGACGAGGACGCCACCACCCTCGCCGTCGAGGCGGCTCGCGCCACGCTCCGGGGTCACCGGGGGCCGGCGCCCACCGCACTCTGGTTCTCGACGACCACCCCCACCTACGCGGACAAGACCAACGCCACCGCGATACACGCCGCGCTCCGCCTGCCCGGCTCGTGCGCGGCGGCCGACTTCGCCGGCGCGGCCCGCTCGTCGGTCGCCGCCCTCCGCGCCGCCCTCGCCGGTGGGGGCCCGACCCTCGTGGTGGCCGGCGACGTGCGCCCCGGCCTGCCCGGCAGCCCCGACGAGGCCGCCGCCGGCGACGGTGGCGCCGCGCTGCTGGTGGGCGACGCGGCCGACGGAGCCCCCGTGCTCGCCGAGCTGATCGGCGCTGCAGCGCGCACCGAGGAGTTCCTCGACCGGTGGCGCGCCCCCGGCGACGCCCGCACCCGGCAGTGGGAGGAACGCTTCGGCGAGACCCGCTACGTCCCCCTCGGCCTGGCCGCGGTCACCGCCGCCCTCGACGACGCCGGCCTCGCCGCCGCCGACGTCGACCGGGTGATCGTGGCCAGCCCCCACGCCCGCGCCGCTCGCAGCACGGTCCGCCGGCTGGGTCTGGCCGCCGACGTGGTGGCCGACGACCTCAGCACGACCGTCGGCAACCCGGGCGCCACCCAGCCGCTGCTGCTGCTCGTCGCCGCGCTCGAGGCGGCCGCGCCGGGTGAGGTCATCGCCCTGCTGTCTCTGGCCGACGGGGCCGACGTGCTGCTGTTCCGGGCCACCGCGGCGGTCGCCGACCACCAGAGCGCCCGCCCGGTGGCCGAGCAGGTCGCCGCCGGCCGCGACGTGGCGTACCCCACCTACCTGCGGTGGCGGGGCCTGCTGCCCACCGAGCCACCGCGGCGGCCCGAACCCGCCCGACCCTCCGCATCGGCGGCGGCCCGGACCGCGGACTGGAAGTTCGGCATCGTCGCCTCGGAGGACCGCACCTCGGGGAGCGTGCACATGCCCCCGGCCCGGGTCGCCATGGGGGGCGGGGCCATCGACGACATGGAGGCCCGGCCCATGGCGGAGGTCGCCGGCACCGTGGTCACCTCCACCATCGACCGCCTCGCGTACTCGCCCAGCCCGCCCATCGTCTTCGCGGGGGTCGACTTCGACGGCGGCGGCCGCCTGCCGATCGAGCTCACCGACTGCGACGCGGACGAGGTCGCCATCGGCACCCGGGTCGAGATGACCTTCCGGCGCCTCTTCACCGCGGACGGCATCGCCAACTACTTCTGGAAGGCCCGGCCCCAGCGCGCCGCCGACGGCTCGGTCACCACCGCGGCCTCGGCCGCCGCCGGCTGAGCCCGCCCACCGTCTTCGAGGAAGGTCGACCACCACCACCAATGGCATCACACGGGATACGCGACCGGGTCGCCATCGTCGGCATGGGGTGCACCGCCTTCGCCGAGCACTTCGACCGCGGCGTCGACGACTTGCTCGTCGAGGCCACCACCGAGGCCCTCACCGGTGCCGGCATCGCACGGGCCGACGCCGATGCCTGGTGGCTGGGCACGGCCCAATCGGGGATGAGCGGCATCGTGCTGGCCCGGGCCCTGCAGCTCGAGGGCGCGCCGGTGACCCGGGTCGAGAACATGTGCGCCACCGGGTCCGAGGCCC
>NZ_DATLXO010000023.1:0-8249 GCF_035575815.1 Iamia sp. | reverse complement strand
GCGAGGACCACCGGCCCATCGGTGTCGGTGGGGGAGGTCGGACCGGTCGGACCGGTCGGACCGGTCGGACCGGTCGGACCGGTCGGACCGGTCGGCGCGGTCGGGACGGTCGGGACGGTCGGGACGGTCGGCGCGGTCGGGAGGGAACCGATCGCCGCCCTCGCCTCGCTGAGGAGGCGGTCGAGCTCGCCGGCGTCCGCGTCGCCGACGCCGGGGCCCGCCAGGGCGGTGGCGAGGCGTCGCATCTCGGCCCGGGCCGAGGTCCGGCGCATCTCCTGCTCGTGCTCGGCGTGCTCGATGGCGCGGGCCTCGCGTCGGGCTTCGTCGTCGAGGGTGCGGGCCACGTCCTCGAAGACCGTGGTGCCGAAGATGGCCTTCAGGAGGTCTTCCCGCTCGGCCGACGAGGCCCGCAGCACCTGCTCGAAGCGGCCCTGGGGCAGCAGGACGACGCGCCGGAACTCCTCGGCGTCGAGCCCGAGCCGGTCGGTGAGGATGCGGTTGACGTCGGCGACCTTGGTGGCGACCACGTCGGAGCCACCCGGGACCCGCCGTTCGAGCACGGCCTTGGTCGAGGCCTGGGTGGCGGTGCCGTCGCGCTTGGTGCGCCACCGTGGTGCCTCGCGCCGGACGCACCACTCATCGGCGCCGAGACCGAAGCGCAGCTCGACTCGGGGGGTGACGGATCGGGCGTAGTCGGAGTGGAGGCGGGCCAGCGGGCGGTCGCCCGCCGTCTCGCCGTAGAGGGCGAAGCAGATGGCGTCGAGCAGGAAGCTCTTGCCCGCACCGGTGGGACCCCAGATGAGGAACAGCCCGGCGTCGCCGAGCGCGTCGAAGTCGACGACCTGGACGCCGGCGAAGGGCCCGAAGGCCTCGACCTCGAGGCGCCGCGGCCTCATGCCACCGCTCCGGCGTCCGGCGGAGCGGCGCTCTGGTGGCGATCGGCCGGCGCCGTGCCGACGGGCCGTTGCTCGCGCTGGCGGGCCGCCACCGAGTCGAACGCGGCCCACAGCAGGCTCGCCTCGGCGTCGTCGACAGGGCGACCGACGCGCTCGGCCACGAACGCCAGGGCCAGGTCGAGGGGGCTGATGCCGCCGTCGCGACGGCGGATGTCGTCCGTGCCGCCGACCCGGGCGGGGGCGACGTGCTCGAGCACGACGGCGTGGGGGAAGCGGTCGCGGAGGCGGGCCATGGCGTGGCGGGGCAGCACCTCGTCGGTGAGGCGGGCCCGCACCCACGCCGCCTCGGCGGCCCGGTGGGCGGGGTCGGCCAGCAGCCCGTCGAGGCGGCCCGACAGGGTGGCCGCCCGGCGCTCGACCCCGAGGGGGACGACCTCGGCGGCCACCGACCCGTCGGCCGCGATGTCGATGACCCGCACCGACGACGGTGCCGTCTCGGAGAAGGAGTAGGGCAGCAGCGAGCCGGAGTAGGCGACGCGCCCGGTGAGCTCCTGCGGGCGGTGGAGGTGGCCGAGGGCGGTGTAGGAGATGCCGTCGAAGACCGAGACCGGCACCCGGTCGACGCCGCCGACGCTGAGCTCGCGCTCGCTGTCGGACGGGGCGGCACCGGCGACGAAGGCGTGGGCCACGACCACCGAGCGCACCGAGCCCCGGGCGGCCAGGTCGGCTCGCACCGCACCGAGGGCGTGGGCGAGGACCTCGTGCTGGGTGGCGCGCCAGGGGCGGGCGGAAGCCGCGCCCGGCACCACGCCGTTGCGGCCGTCGACGGCGACGGGGGCCCGCTGGTCGGGTCGGGCGGCGAGGGGCTCGAGGTAGGGGACGGGATGGACGACGAGGTCGGGACCGCCGGCGGGGTCAGGCACCACCACCGGTGTGGCGGCGTCGAAGCGGCCACGCAGGGTGACCTCGCGGCGCAGCACCGGGTCGAGCGACCCGACGCGGTTGGGCGAGTCGTGGTTGCCGGTGATGGCCACGACGTGGACGCCGAGGTCGGCGAGCTCTCGGAGCACCTCGCCGAGGAGGTCGACGGCGTCGGCCGGGGGGATGGCCCGGTCGTAGAGGTCACCGGCGACGACCACCACGTCGACCGCGGCCTCGTGGGCGATCTCGACCACGCGCGAGAGGGCCCGCTCCTGGTCGGCCAGGAGCGGTGCGCCGTGGAACACCCGTCCCAGGTGCCAGTCGGAGGTGTGGAGCACCTTCACCCCCTCGACAGTACGGAGGGGGTGTGACAGTGAGGTGGATGCTCCGCCCGGAGGGTGGCCGGATCACCACCCAACGCCACGTCGTGGGCCCCGAGCGGCAGGCCCCTGGTCCAGAGCGAGCGCTCAGCCGCTCATCCGGTCGGACGGGCCTGGGGGTCGGGTCACCGGCGACGCGAGCGGCGCCCGAGTCCCTACCATGGCGTCCCGTGAGCCTGCACCCGCCCGCCACCGACCCCGCCGATCCCGCCGAGGCTGCTGGTCCCGGGCCGGCCCCCGACGACCTCGAGCGAGAGCTCGAGACCTACCGGCGCCAGCTCACCGGCTACTGCTACCGGATGCTGGGCTCGGGCTCCGAGGCCGACGACGCCGTGCAGGAGACGATGATCCGCGCCTGGCGCAACATCGACGGCTTCGAGGGCCGCTCGTCGCTGCGGTCGTGGCTCTACCGGATCGCCACCAACGTCTGCCTCGACATGCTGCGCGGGAGCCAGCGCCGGGCCCGCTCGATGGACTTCGGGCCCGCATCGGCCGCGGCCAACGCCTCCATCGGCGCTCCGCTCGGCGAGGACGCCTGGGTCCAGCCCGTCCTCGACTCACACGTGCTGGGCACCGACGCCGATCCGGCGGAGGTGGCCTCGTCGCGCGAGACGATCCGCCTCGCCTTCGTGGCCGCCCTCCAGCACCTGCCGCCCCGGCAGCGCGCCGTGCTGATCCTGCGCGAGGTGCTGCGCTGGAAGGCCACCGAGGTCGCCGAGCTGCTCGACACCAGCGTGGCCTCGGTCAACAGCGCGCTCCAGCGGGCGCGGGCCACGCTCGCCGCCGGCGACCTGGAGGCGACGCCGGCCACGCCGGTCGACGCCGAGCACGAGGCCCTTCTGGCCCGCTACGTCGACGCCTTCGAGCGCTACGACATCACGTCCCTGGTGGCCCTGCTCCACGAGGACGCCAACTTCACCATGCCGCCGTTCACCTTGTGGCTGCGGGGCCACGAGGACATCAGCCACTGGTACCTCAACCAGGGCATCGCCTGCGACGGGTCGCGACTGGTGCCGCTGGAGGTCAACGGCAGCCCGGCCTACGCCGCCTACAAGGCGACCGGCGACGGAGAGCGCGAGGCGTTCGCCATCCAGGTGCTCGAGGCCTCAGGGGGCCGCATCACCGGGCTCCACCACTTCCTCGGCCCGGACCTCTTCGTCGCCTTCGGGCTCCCGCTGCACATCTCGGAGTAGCCCGGCGGCGTCGGCGAGGGCCTCGTCGAGCCCGCGTCCCAACACACCGTCCAGCCCGACCAGCGCGAGCAGCTCGGTCAGCCGGCACCGCCGATCATGAGGGTGGCGCAGCCGGATCACCCACCCCAGTCGTCGGGCTGCGAGCTGGAGGCGGGCCAGGCGGTCGACCAGGTCGAGGCCGGGCCGCTCGCCGTCGACGTGGCCGATCACCACCTCGACGCCGTCGTCGAGGCGCAGCACCACTGCGGTCGACCCCTCGTCGAGCACCACCCACCGGCCTCCTCGTCGCGATCTGTCAAAGGGGAGACGTCGACCAGGGTCAGAACTCATCGCCCGCCCGCCCGCCATTGCCCCAGCTGCACCTGACTCGCGACCCGTCGCCGCCGGTGGTCAGGGGCCGGCGTAGGTCGGGTCGAACCCGTAGGGCAGCTCCAGGCGATGGGCGGCGAGCAGCTCCCGATCGGCGAGCAGCTCCCGGGTCGGTCCGTCGGCCACGACTCTCCCCTCGTCGAGGATCACCGAGCGACCGCAGAGCTCCAGGGCGTAGGGCAGGTCGTGGGTGACCACGAGGGTCGTGAGCTCGAGGGTGCGCAGCACCGCGGCCAGCTCACGGCGCGCCGCGGGGTCGAGGTTGGCGGTGGGCTCGTCGAGCACCAGGATCTCGGGATCCATGGAGAGCACGGTGGCGACCGCGGCCCGTCGGCGCTGGCCGAGGGAGAGGTGGTGAGGGGCCCGGCCGCCGGCATCGGGGAGGCCCACCGCGATGAGGGCGTCGCGCACCCGCTCGGCCAGGGCGGCGTCGCGCAGCCCGGCGTTGGCCGGGCCGAAGGCCACGTCGTCGTGCACGGTGGGCATGAAGAGCTGGTCGTCGGGGTCCTGGAACACGATGGCCACCCGGCGCCGGATGCCCGACGCGGTCGCCGGGGTGACGGGGGTGTCACCGATGCGGATCTCCCCCGCCGAGGGTCGGAGGATCCCGTTGAGGTGCAGGACGAGGGTGGTCTTGCCGGCCCCGTTGGGTCCGAGCACCGCCACCCGCTCCCCCGTCGCGACGTGCAGGTCGACGCCGCGCAGGGCGGGGCGTCCGTCCGGGTAGGCGTACTGGAGGCCCTCGACGTGCAGGGCGGTCACAGGAGGTGCGCCGCGGTCGCGACCGATGCTCCGAGGACCGGCACCAGCGCGGCGATGACCCACGCGCCCCGCGACGGGTGGTGGTGGTGGACCTCGGGCATGGCGCCGTCGTAGCCCCGCGACAGCATGGCCAGGTGCACCCGCTCGCCCCGTTCGTAGGAGCGGATGAACAACGTGCCGGCGGTGGCCGCCGTGGCCCGGGCCTGCCAGATCCACCGGGGGTCGTCGCCCCGCGACACCCGGGCGATCCGCATGCGGCCGGCCTCCCCCACGATCACGTCGAGGTAGCGCACCGTGAACCCGGCGATGGCAACCATCACCTTGGGCGCCCGCAGTCGCTCGACGCCGCGCAGCAGCTCGGCCATGGGGGTGGAGGAGGACAATAGGATGGCGGCGAGGACGCCGAGGGTGCCCTTCGCCGCGATGTTCCAGCCGGCCCAGAGCCCTTCTTCCGACAGTGGGACCCCCAGAACGTCGACGCGCGGGTCGGAGCCCACGATCGGGAGGAACACGGCGAAGGCCAGGAAGGGCACCTCGACGTGGAACCGCCGGACGACTGCCCGGGCCGGGAGCCGGGCGACGACCAGGAGGACGACGAGGATCGCGAGGTGGAGACCGAAGGCCCACACCGCCTCGCGCGGCGTGGCCACGACGGCCAGGACGAACACCAGGGTGGCGAGGACCTTGGCGTCGGCCGGGAGCCGGTGCACGACGCTGTCGCCGGGGTGGTGGAGGCCGGCTGGGTGGGAGTGGCCCGCGCCCATCAGGTGTGCGGCGTCACGGCGATGCGGACGGCGTCGAGTGCTCCGCGTGGGGGGCGTCCGATGTCGGGCCCCGGCCGCGTCCGGTGCGCCGCAGGAGGAGGACGAGGCCCCCGGCGATCGCGAAGGTCACGGCGATGCCGATGAGCCCGGCCACGCCGGTGCCGAGCGCCCCGTCGTCGATGCCATCGACGCCGTAGTCGGCCGTCGGCGCATCGCTCAAGGCGTGGTCCTCGGCCTCGGCGCTGAAGCCCTCGTCCTGGGCGACCCGCTCGAGGCCGTCGGGCTCGCTGCTGGCTCGGGGCGCCACGAGGAGGACCAGCAGGGCGGCGACCGCCAGACCGGCGGCCAGGAACACGCCGAAGCGGACGCGAGGCCTCACGAGGCCACCCCCTGCAGGGCATCGGGCGTCGTCCGCCCGGCGAGGTGGCGAGCGCCGTGCACGAGGTCGGGACGGGAGGCGAGCACGGCACCCACGGCGAGGCCGGTGATGATGCCCTCCCCGATGCCGATCAGGACGTGGGTGCCGATCATGGCCCAGCCGACCGTCCCGGCCGAGGCCCCACCGGCACCGCCGATCGCGTACTGCAGGGTGAAGGCCATCGACGACAGCACCACGCCGACGCCTGCCGCGAGGCCGGCGGCGAGGGCGATCCCTGCGGGGTTGCGGGCCATGACCCTGGAGAGGGCGACGAACACCAGGTAGCCGCCCAGGGCGGTGACGAGGGCCATGTTGATCACGTTGGCGCCGAGCGCGGTGAGCCCGCCATCGGCGAAGAGCACCGCCTGCACCACCACCACGACGGTGACGCAGATGGCCCCGATCCACGGCCCCAGCAGCACCGCGGCGAGCACCCCGCCGAGGAGGTGACCGCTGGTGCCGCCGGCCACGGGGAAGTTGAGCATCTGGACGGCGAAGATGAACGCCGAGGCGAGCCCGGCGAGGGGGACCTGGCGCTCGTCGAGCACCTGGCCCGCCCGCTTGAGGGCGACGCCGACCCCGCCCACGGCCACCAGGCCCATCGCCGCCGAGGTGGGACCGTCGAGGAAGCCGTCAGGTGCGTGCATGAAGCGAGACACTACTGCAGTCGACTTGCACCTGCCAGGACCTTGCGCTCCCCAACCTTGGGGGCGGCGAGCCGTCAGGGCGGTGGCGCGAAGACGTCTCGGGTTGGTGGCCCTGAGGTCCACCAACCCGAGACGAGCCCTGGTCAGACGTACACCACGGTCAGGCGGCGGCAGACTGCTCGGTCGTGGCGAACACCTCGGGCACGGGGTACTCCCCGAGCACGTAGTAGAGGATCGACTGGTGCTGCCGATCGACGATGTGGATCGAGCCGGCGAGCTCGATGGCCTCGGGGAGGGTCAGCTGGGAGATGGCGTCGAGGTAGGTGTCGGCTGCGATCTGCTCGAGCATGAGAGCGAGTCGAGCCGCACCCTCGACATCGGTGACCTCACCGAAGGCCTCGTCGACCGTGGTCTTGAGCTCCTCGTTGGGCTCGGTGACCTCTTCGTTGCCACCTCCGGTGAGCACGTCGTTCCAGGCCCCGAGGTGCTCCTCGTGGTGAGCCAGGGCGGTGGTGACGTACTCGACGACGGCTTCGGGGACCTCTCCGAGGTCACCGGCGGTGGCCGCATCGGCGGCAGCCTGGTAGGTCTGCACGGCCAGGACCTCGAGGCCGGCGGCGAGCATGGCGATCTCGGTGTCGGCACCGCCACCGCCCTCAGCGGGCTCGTCGCCCTCGGCGGTGGTGGTGGTCTCCTCCTCCTCGGCCGTGGTGGTCGTCTCGTCGTCGCCACCCGCGGTCGTGGTGGTGTCGGAGCTGTCGTCATCGTCATCGTCATCCTCGCCACCGCAGGCGCTCAGGGCGATGGCGGCTCCGGCGACACCGACGCCGGCGATGAACCGGCGGCGGTTGAGCAGGGAGAGGGCCGGGGCCCCCGGGGTCGTGGTCTCGTCGAGATCGGTCACGCGACGGCTCCTTCTTCAGGGGGACTGGCCATATCGGGGCTCTCGAAGGCGCTCGGGAACGCCACGCTGCCGGCCGCGGCCGGAAGGGCTGCGGGGTCGGTCGGGATGGCGATGAGCTCCTCGGCGCCGCCTTCGAGCAGGGCGCCGACGGCACGGAGGGTGGCGAGGTGCTGGCACTCGACGCCCATGACGCTGCCCATGAGCAGCCGCATCTCGCCGTCGCTCAGGAGGCTGAGGTTGGCGAGGTAGGTGTCGCCCGCCACCTCCTCGAGCGTTGCCGCCAGCTCGACCACGGCCATCGGGTCCGTCAGGCCGGGGGTGGCGTCCTCGACGACGGTCATGTACTTGGGGTTCGGCTCGGTCTGCATCTCGCCGCCGAGCTCCTCGGACATGTTCTGGAAGGCCACCCGGTGCTCGTCGTGCTGGCTCATCGTCATCTCGGCGAAGGTCTTGACGACCTCGTTGCCGTTGGCGATGAAGTCGAGCTCGAGGGCGGCGGCGTAGGTGTTGACGGCCAGGATCTCGAGCGACGATGCCGTCTGGAAGATCTGGACGTCGACGTCGGCCTCGGTCTGGGCCGCGATGGGGCGGGCCAGGGTGCCGACGATGGCCGAGCCGAAGGCGGAGCCGATCAGGCCGCGAGCGGCGAGGGCACCGACACCGAGACCACCGTTGCGCAGCAGGCGACGGCGATCGCTGTTCATCGCGGCGACTCTGTCCGGGTCGACAGGGACGGAACGCCGTTCGGCGCCCAGCTCCTTGATGTCGGGCAGTGTGGACCGGGCGTCGCGCATGGCGTCGGTGTGGAGGTCCTGGGACTCGACGATCAGTTCGCCGAGCCTCCGGTCGTCGATGGACATGGGTGGCGACTCCTCAGGTTGCGGTCTTCAGCCCCGTCCGAGACAGGGATGACCGCTCCATTGTGGGGCCACAACAGGGGCGCCGGCCATCCCCAACCCTGGGCCGTTTGCCGCCCGCACTGGTGTCGACCGGTG
>NZ_DATLXO010000022.1:0-5949 GCF_035575815.1 Iamia sp. | reverse complement strand
GCCGCCCAGTCGGCGGCGAACGGGGCCACACCGACGAAGGCGGCGACGAGGAGGGTCCAGAGCGGCGACGAGGAGGCCGACTGGAAGTGGCCCGGGGTGACGCCCCACGTGCCGTGGTCGACCAGGTTCTGGGCCACAGAGAGGTGGATCGCCGGGTCGTCGAGGGCGTAGACCATCGTGCCGTCGCTCGTGCGCAGAGCGGCGACGAGGAGGACCACCGTGATCAGCGCATAGGCGCCGAGGCCCCAGCGCAGGAACGCCTGGGACTCTGCAGTGGGGAACGCTCGGACCCAGAGGGCCCGGGCGGCGCTCATGGTTGTCGGCTGGGGGTCATCATGTCCTTGTGTCGTGACCACGTGGGCCCCTGTTCATCGCCGGTGCGGGCCGGTCGCAGCGTCGAGATCGGGTCCCGGTCGGCCCGCGAGCTTGGCCCACCGGCTCTCGTGCTGGCCCGGAGCACTCCGCTATCGTCGTCACCCGTGCCGATGTCCAGAACCTATCCTCCCGTCGGCCTCGCGCCGGAACTTCCCCGTGCGGCGGAGGCAGGAGTCGGGGATGCGTGACGGAACCGGCAGCGTGCAGTCCGTGCTGGTGCTGGGCGGCACCTCGGACATCGCCCTGGCCACCGTCGACCGCCTCGTCGCCGACCGGTGCCGCCGGGTGGTGCTGGCCGGTCGTCCGTCCGACCGCCTCGACGCGATCGCCGAGGGGCTCCGCACCGCAGCGGTGACCGTCGCGGTCGCGGCGTTCGATGCGGTCGCCACCGACACCCACGAGAAGGCCCTGGGCGAGGTCTTCGCCGGTGGCGACGTCGACCTGGTGCTGCTCGCGTTCGGGGTGCTCGGCGACCAGGAGACCTTCGACCACGACACGGCGGCCGCGGTCTCGGCGGTGACGGTCAACTACACCGGGGCGGTCTCCGCCGGGCTCGTCGTGGCCGACCGCCTCCGCGCCCAGGGCCACGGCACCCTGGTGGTGTTCTCGTCGGTGGCCGGGGTGCGGACCCGGAAGGACAACTTCGTGTACGGCTCGACGAAGGCCGGTCTCGACGGCTTCGCCCAGGGCCTGGGCGACGCCCTCGTCGGCTCCGGCGCCCGGGTGATGGTCGTCCGTCCCGGGTTCGTCACGACGAAGATGACCGAGGGCATGGACCCCGCACCGTTTGCCACCACCGCCGAAGCCGTGGCGAACGACGTCGTCGCGGGCCTGCACCGGGGGCGCGAGACGGTGTGGTCGCCGCCCGTGCTCCAGGCTGTGTTCGGTCTGCTGCGGCTCGCCCCCCGCCCGCTGTGGCGGCGGTTGGCAGCCCGGTGACCGCCGGCGTCGAGGCCGCCCCGACGCGCCGCCGGAGCCTCCCGCTCGCCCTGCTGATCAGCGGCCGGCCCAAGCAGTGGGTGAAGAACCTGCTGGTGCTGGCCGCTCCCGGCGCCGCCGGGGTGCTGGGCGAGACCTCCGATCTGCTCGCCACGGTCGGGGCGCTGGTCGCGTTCTGCCTCGCGGCGAGCGCCACCTACCTGGTCAACGATGCCAGTGACGTCGAGGCCGACCGGCACCACGCCACCAAGCGGTTCCGGCCCATCGCCGCAGGCGAGCTCCCGGTCACGGTCGCCGTGGTCGCCGCCGCGGTGCTCGCTACCTCCGCCCTGGGCTTGGCGGTCGCCATACGCCCATCCCTCGCCCTCGTGGTCCTCGGCTACATGGCCCTCACCACGGCGTACTCCCGCGTGCTGAAGCACATCGTGCTCGTCGACGTGGTGGCCCTGGCGTCGGGCTTCGTGCTGCGCGCCGTGGCCGGGGCGGTCGCCGCGGACGTGCCCATCTCGAACTGGTTCTTCATCGTCACCTCCTTCGGGTCGCTGTTCATGGCCGTCGGCAAGCGTCACGCCGAGGTCGTCTCCCTCGGCGACGACGCCGGCTCGCACCGCAAGGTGCTCGACGGCTACACCCCCGGCTTCCTCGGGTACCTCCGCTCGGTGAGCTCGGGGGTGGTCTTGGTGGCGTACTGCCTCTGGGCCTTCGAGCGGGCCGAGCTGCTCGACGTCAGCGTGCCGTGGTACCAGATGTCGATCGTGCCGTTCACCATCGCCGTGCTGCGCTACGCCCAGCTGCTCGACGCCGGGGAGGGCGGCGCCCCCGAGGAGCTCGTCCTGCGCGACCACATGCTGCTCGCCGCCAGTGCGGGGTGGGCGGTGCTCTTCGGCATCGGGGTGCTCGCGGCGTGAAGCCCTGGGCCCCGACGGGCGTTCCGGGCCGCCGAGCCGGGGGAGGTGACGGGTCGTGCGCCGCGAGCTGAGCGGCTGGGGACGGACCTCGCCCTCTGCGGCCGAGGTGGTGACGCCGCTGACGCCGGCCGAGCTCGCGGCGTCGGTTGCCGCAGCGGGGCCGCGCGGCACCATCGCCCGGGGGTTGGGGCGCAGCTACGGCGACGCCGCCCAGAACGCCGGCGGCCGGGTCGTCGACACCGCCATGGTGGACGATGTCGCGTCCTTCGACGCGGAGACCGGCCGGCTGCAGGTGGGGGCCGGGGCGAGCCTGGACCAGCTGATGCGCGCGCTGGTGCCGCGTGGGTGGTTCGTCCCGGTCACGCCCGGTACCCGGTTCGTGACCGTCGGCGGGGCCATCGCCTCGGACATTCACGGCAAGAACCACCACCGCTCGGGATCGTGGTGCCAGCACGTGTCGGAGCTCACCCTGGCGACCCCCGAGCTCGGCACCGTGACCGTCGGCCCGGCCGCGGATGCCGACCTCTTCTGGGCCACGGCCGGCGGCATGGGCCTCACCGGGGGGGTGGTCGACGCCACCGTGGCGCTCAGCCCGATCGCCACCAGTCGGGCCCTGGTCGACACCGACCGCACCGACGACCTCGACGACTGCATGGCCCTGCTCGCGGCGGGCGACGACGACTACACCTACACCGTGGCCTGGGTCGACCTCCTGCCCCTCGAGGGTGCCCGCGGGCGATCGGTCATCACCCGGGGCCGCTTCGCGCGGCCCGACGAGCTGTCTCCCGACGCCCGGCGTGACCCGTTGGCCTTCGACCCGCAACCGCTCGCCTCGGTTCCGCCGCTGGTGCCGTCGGGCCTGCTCAACCGGTGGAGCATCCAGGCCGGCAACGAGGTCTGGTACCGGCGGGCACCGAAGGTGAAGCGAGACGAGATCCAGTCGATCAGCCGGTTCTTCCACCCGCTCGACGGCGTGAGCGACTGGAACCTGCTGTACGGACCGCGCGGGTTCCTCCAGTGGCAGATCGTGGTTCCCTTCGGGGCCGAGGAAGCTCTGCGCTGGGTGGCCGAGCAGTTCCAGGTCTCCCGGGTCCCGACGTTGATCGGGGTCCTGAAGCGCTTCGGGCCTGCGAACCCGGGGCCGCTGTCGTTCCCCATGGCGGGCTGGACACTCGCGCTGGACGTCCCTGCCACCGTCGACGGGCTGGGCCGGTTCCTCGAGCGGCTCGACGAACGGGTGGCCGAGGCCGGGGGGAGGATCTACCTGGCCAAGGACTCGCGGATGCGCCCCGAGCTGCTGGCGACCATGTACCCGCGACTGGACGAGTGGCGGGCGGTGCGCGATCGCGTCGATCCCCGCGGGGTGATCCAGAGCGACCTCGGTCGCCGCCTCGGGCTCTGCTGAGCGGGAGCGTCGCTGAACTTCGTACGAAAGTGCGCCACCGCGGACCACGTCCGTACGAAGTTGCGTCCGGGTCACGAAGCTTTGTACGGAGATGTGCACCGGGGACCACGTCCGTACGAAGTTGGGGAGGTCAGCGCCAGCGCACGGCGTAGACGATCGACACCACCACGCCGATCACGGCGACGACGATCGAGACCGGCTTCACCCAGGGCGCCTGGGCGGTGATCTTGTCGACGTTGGCCTTGCGCTTGGCGTAGGCCAGCAGCCGCTCGGCCCAGGCGACCTCGGTGGCGAGGATGCCGAGTCCGGCGATCACCACGACGATGCCGGGACCGGGGAGGACCAGCATGGCGAGTCCGGCGATGGTCACGACGGTGCCCAGGCTGATGATGGCCAGGCGGGCGATGACGCCGCGGCGGGCCTCCTCGTCGGTGCGCTCGCGCTCGCCGGTGTTGCGCTCGGCTTCGTAGGCTGCGTCGCGCAGGAGGGCCCGGCGTTCCGAACGCCGCTGGGCGGCGTCGCCCGCAGCCGACGCGGGAGGGTTCGACGGGTCCGGCGATGCCGGGTCGGGATCGGGAGAGGAAGAGGCCACAGGCCCCAGCATGCCCGACCGGCTCGGACTCGATCGCCCGCACCGGGTGACCCGGCACCCGGCCCGCGCCCGGGCGCGGGATGGTCGATGACCCGCCAGATCGCGCCACACCTGGGACGATCAGTCGCCGGACCGCTCCAGGGGGTGGACCCGGCGGCGGAACGTGGCGCTCATGCGGGGCCCGGCCCGGGCCACCTTGGGGATGCAGTGCTGCCAGGTGTGCTGGCAGGTGCCACCCATCACCAACAGGTCACCCGAGACCATCGGGATGCTCCGCGACCGGCCCCCACCGGTCGGACGGAGGAGGAACCGGCGGGGCGAGCCGAGCGACAGCACGGCCACGACGGTGACCGGCCGTGACCGCTCGAAGCGGTCGCCGTGCCAGGCCACGGAGTCCTGACCGGTGCGGTAGAGGTTGAGGCCGATGGCGTCGAAGCCCCGTTCGTAGCGGGCGTCAAGGGCGGGCAGCCGCCGTCGCAGCGCGTCGGGTGCCCGATCGAGGGCCTCGTCGGTCAACCCCTCTTCCCGTCCCCACCATGCGCTGAGGCGGGGCTCATCGACCATCCGCCCGTACATGGCGACCTCGCGCTGGCGCCAGGCCACCGATTGCAACAGCGCGGCGAACAGGGTGTCGGCCCCCGAGAGCCAGCCCGGCACCACCTCGACCCACGCGCCCCGGCCCAGGTCGATGCGCCGGGCGGCGGCGAAGCTGGTCTCCGGGCCGGTCGGCCCGGTGGCCAGGAGCGACGGCTGGAACGGCAGCGCAGGAGCGTCCACGAGCGGCCACTCTACCCTTTGCGGGTACGGGTGTTCGTCGCGGCAGGGGTCGGAATCCCGATCTACGGCGCCACCGGCCGGTCCGCCCCGCGTTCTGGCCATCCTGGTGGCGCGCCAGGACGCACCAGGGTGGCGGTTTCGGATCTCGCGGACCCCAGCGGCATGGCGGAACCGGACCGGCCCCTACCATCGGCGCCCATGGCCAAACCCCCCGTGCTCACCCCCCAGGCCGACGACTTCCCCAAGTGGTACCAGGACGTCATCGCCAAGGCCGAGCTGGCCGACAACGGCCCGGCCCGAGGGACCCAGATCATCCGCCCCTACGGCTACGCCATCTGGGAGCGCATGGTCGCCGAGGTCGACACCCGCATCAAGGCCGCCGGCGCCGAGAACGCGTCGTTCCCCCTCTTCATCCCGCAGAGCTACCTGACCCGCGAGGCCGAGCACGTCGAGGGCTTCGCTCCCGAGCTGGCCATCGTCACCCATGGCGGGGGCAAGGAGCTCGAGGAACCGCTCGTCGTGCGACCGACCTCCGAGACGGTCATCGGCGAGTACATGGCCCGCTGGATCAACTCCTACCGCGACCTACCCATGCTGTTGAACCAGTGGGCCAACGTGGTGCGCTGGGAGCTGCGGCCCCGGCTGTTCCTGCGGACCACCGAGTTCCTCTGGCAGGAGGGTCACACCGCGCACATCGACGAGGCCGACGCCGCCGCCTACGCGCGGCGGATCCTGCGCGACGTCTACGAGGAGTTCATGGTCGACGTGCTGGCCATGCCCGTCGTCGTCGGCCGCAAGACCCCCGACGAGCGCTTCCCCGGCGCCACCAACACCATGACCACCGAGGCCATGATGGGCGACGGCAAGGCGCTGCAGATGGGCACCAGCCACGAGCTGGGCCAGAACTTCGCCCGGGCCTTCGAGATCGTCTACCAGGACGCCGAGGCCTCCCA
>NZ_DATLXO010000021.1:0-38009 GCF_035575815.1 Iamia sp. | reverse complement strand
TGCGGGCCCACGCCGCCTTCGGCCCCGGCACCTGCTACCTCCCCGGCCTGCTGTGGGCCCTCGACCAGCCCCCGGTGCTCGACCACACTGCGGTGGCGACCCTCCTCCGCACCGCCCGGGTGCGGCTGTGGTGGCGCGCCGCGGGCGACCTCGAGCCGCTGCGGGTGGTGGAGACGATCGAGCAGGGCTGCCTCCCGGTCCAGGTCATGCCGGTCGGGCCGGCGCACGATCTGGCGGCGCGCCTCCCTCGGCCGCTGGCCGCCCTCGTCGTGAGCGACGACGCCATGGCCGATCTCGACCTCTCGGTCTCCGCGGTGGCGGCCCGTCTGGGTCCGGTGGTCGAGCACGTCCTGGCGGGATCCTCCGATCGCGACCTGGTGGCCGGGGCCTACGGTGCCTGAGGACGATCCGGGCCCCGCAGGCCGGGCGGAGCGGGTCCGGGGCTTCGTGGCCCGGGCGCGCCGGGCCCCCGGCGCGATCGGCGACGTCGCCCACGACATGTCCGCCGCTCGGGATGCCATCGACGGCCTGGACGTCGCGCTGGCCCGGGTCGAGAAGCTGGTGTGGGCCGCCCGCGACGATACTCGGGGCGGCGTCACCGCCGTGGGCGACGAGCTGCACGCCCTCGACCGCCACCTGACCCGGGTGGCCGCCGGCTTCGAGCGCGTCGATGAGGCGATCGTCGCCCAGGCCGCCGCGTTGCACCGGGCCGTCGCCGCCCCCGCCCGGGCCGCGGCGGCGCGGTCCCTGACCGACGCCCTCGGCCCGTCGCCGACCCTCGAGCCCGGGCTCTCGGTGTTCACCCCGAGCTGGAACCACGCCGAGCTGCTGCCCGACGCCGTGCGGTCGGCGCAAGCAGTGCTCGATCTGGTGCCGCCCGATGAACAGGGCGAGATCGTGATCCTCGACGACGCCTCGGTCGACGCGACCACCACCGTGGCCGCCGCCCTCGCAACCGAGGACCCCCGCATCCGGGTCGTGCGGTCCGAGGTCAACCTGGGCCTCACCCAGGCCCGCAACGTCTTGCTCCACCGGGCCCGCACCACCCACGCCTTCCAGCTCGACGCCGACAACGTCGCCCTGCCTGAAGGCGTGGCCACCCTCTACGAGACGGCGCGGAGCACCGGCGCGACCCTCACCTACGGCACGATCGTCCAGGTCGATCGCCACGGCGCGGCGCTCGGCCCCATCGCCAACGAGCCACCGTCGCCCGCCCTCTTCCGCGCCAACTACATCGACGCCATGTCGCTGGTCGACCTGGCCGCAGCCCGCGCCCTCGGCGGCTGGTCGACCGATCCAGTGGTCGAGCACGTCGAGGACTGGGTCATGGTGCGGCGGGTGATGGCCGCCGGCCGGCTGATCGCGTTCGTGCCCACCCTGGTGGGCCACTACCGGGTGCTCGATTCGGGCCTCTACCGCAGTGTGTCGGACCCGCGCATCGGCTCGCAACGGGTGGCCCGCACCTTCGATCCCACCGGCCGCCGGCTCGCTGACGGCACCCTCGACGGCGTGGCGGCGGTGGCCGTGCACCCGGCGACCGGCCCCTTGTGGGCTACCCCTGAGGCCGTGGCCCTCCGGCCCGACCTGGCCCCACGCCCCGCGGCTCCGGTGACCACAGCGGCGCGGCGCCGGGTGTTGGTGGTCGCGCCCGGCGGTGTGGCCAACCTGGGCGACGACGCCATCACGGTGCGGGGACTCGACCGAGTCGCCGAGCTGTGGGGCGATGAGGTCGCCGTGGACCTGGTCACCGATGGCCCCGACCTCCCGCCGGGCCGCACCTCGGCCCGGTGGCTGGGCTCCCTCATCGACGTGCTTCCGGGCCTCTACCGAGCCGAGCTGGGCCCCGTCGACGAGGTGCACGAGGCCGCCGCCACCCTCACGCAGGTGGGCAAGGGCCGCTGGCGTCCCCTCGATCCGGGCGGCTACGAGGGCGCAGTGTTCCTCGGCGGCGGCTCGCTCCAGTCGTTGTGGTCCGACGGCCTCATCGCCCCCCGCGCCGTGCTCGGCGCCGCCCTGCGCCGCGCCGGCGTCCGGTACGCCTGCTCGGGCCAGGGCATCGGCCCGCTCGACGGGCCGGCGGACCGGGCCCTCGTCGGTGGCCTGCTGGCCGGCGCCGTGGCCGTCGCGTGTCGCGACGAGGCCTCAGCTGAGATCGCCCGGGCCCTCGCCGGCGTCGACCCGGCCACGGTGGTGGTCACTGGCGACGACGCCCTGGGGCTGGAGCCCGGTCCCCTCGGCTCCGGCCGCGACCGACCCGTGGTGGCGGTGACGGTGCGGCGGGCCGACTACGTGGCGGACTCGACGTTGGACCCCGTGCGGAACTGGGCCCGGGCGGTCGACGCTCTGGCCGACGAGCGGGGTTGGGACGTGTCCGGCGTGGCCCTGAACCGCCAACCACCGGAGCCGGAGATCGCAACCCTGGCCGGGCTACGCGCCACCACGCCGTTGCGCGCCCCCTGGCGCCTGGTCGAGTGCGGCTCTGACCCGAGGGTCCTGGTCGCAGCCATGACATCGGTCCACGCGGCGGCGGTCCAGTCGTACCACGCCGCCCTGCTGGCCCTGTCCGCTGGCGTCCCCGCGGTGTTGGCCGCGGGGACGCCGTACTACGTGGCCAAGGCACGTGGCTTGGCCACCCTCGCCGGCCTGCCCCCGGCCTTCGTCGTGACGGACCCCGCCGCCCTCGGCCCATCACTCGACGCCGTGGCGGCGGCCCTGCGCGATCGACCCCGCCCCCTCGGCCCGGCCTCCACGGCGGTCGACGCATGGTGGGCGGCACTCCCCGCCCGGTTGGGCGTTCCGGCCCGGCCGGCACCCTCCGCTACCGGTTGAGCCAGTCCTCGGCCCCGACGAAGGGCCAGGTGTCGGGCAGCTCGACCGGGGCCACCGCCGGCGGGAGGATCCGGAACGGGCGCTCCCCCGGACGGGCCATGCCGTACTCCTCGCGGGCGATCTGCTCGACCTCCTCGGGGGTCTGGAGGCGCGCGATGCGCTCTTCGAGCCGGCGCTGGTCGTCCTCGACGGCGTCGAGCTCGGCCCGCTGGGTCGCGGTCTGGTCGCGCTGGGCCAACCAGTCGCGGGTGGGGAACACGCCGACGAGCAAGAAGCCCACCAACGCCACCGAGGCCACCAGGCCGGCAGCCACCCGACGCCCGGGGCGAGGCGGTCGGCGTCCACCGGTGGGCGTCGAACCGCGGCGCGCCGCTGTCCGGGAGGCCGGGTCCGGCCTCGGCCCGGTCGGGCGAGCACGGCGGGGGGTTGGGCCCGGTGTCGGTCCGGTCGGGCGGGCGCGACCCTTGTTCACGTCACGCCCCGGACGAGGGCGACCCTTGTCCACGTCACGCCCCGGACGAGGGCGACGCTCGCTCACGCTGCGCCCCGGGCGAGGGCGGCGGCGCCGGGGAAGACCGCCGCTTCACCGAGGTCCTCCTCGATGCGCAGCAGCTGGTTGTACTTGGCCACCCGATCGCTGCGAGCCGGCGCCCCGGTCTTGATCTGGCCGCAGCTCGTGGCCACCGCCAGATCCGCGATGGTGGTGTCCTCGGTCTCGCCCGAGCGGTGGGACATCACCGCGGTGTACGACGAGCGCGCCGCGAGGGCCACAGTGTCGAGGGTCTCGGTGAGCGTGCCGATCTGGTTGACCTTGATCAGGATGGAGTTGGCCACACCGTCGGCTATGCCGCGCCCGAGACGCTCGACGTTGGTGACGAAGAGGTCGTCGCCGACGAGCTGCACGCGATCGCCGACGGCCTCGGTCAGCGCGGCCCAGCCCTTCCAGTCCTCCTCGTCCATGCCGTCCTCGATCGACACGATGGGGAACCGCTCGCTGAGGTCGGTGAGGTACGCCACGAAGTCGGCGGGTGAGATCTTGCGGCCCTCGCCGGCGAGGCTGTACTTCCGGCCCTTGAAGAGCTCGCTGGCGGCGACGTCGAGGGCGATGGCGATGTCGGTGCCCGGCGTGAACCCGGCGCTCTTGATCGCCTCGACCAGGAGCGTGACCGCGGCCTCGTTCGACTCGAGGTTCGGCGCGAAGCCGCCTTCGTCCCCGATGGCGGTGGCCAGGCCCTTCTTGGCCAGGATGGCCTTGAGGACGTGGTAGGTCTCGGTGCCCCACCGCACGGCCTCGCCCAGGCTGGCCGCCCCGACCGGCATGATCATGAACTCCTGGATGTCCATGTTGTTGTCGGCGTGGGCCCCGCCGTTCAGCACGTTCATCATGGGCACGGGCAGCACGTGGGCGTTGGTGCCGCCCACGTGGCGGTAGAGCGGTACGCCCACCTCCCGCGCCGCGGCCTTGGCCGCGGCCAGCGAGACCCCCAGGATTCCGTTGGCGCCGAGGCGGGACTTGGCGTCGGTGCCGTCGAGGTCGAGCAGGGCCCGGTCGAGCACCCGCTGCTCGAGGGCATCCATGCCGATCACCCGGTCGCGGATCTCGCCCTCGATGTGGCCGACGGCGTTGCGCACACCCTTGCCCCCGTAGCGCGGGCCTCCGTCGCGGAGCTCGACGGCTTCGAACTTGCCGGTCGAGGCCCCCGAGGGCACCGCGGCGCGCCCGACCGCACCGGAGTCGAGGATCACCTCCACCTCCACGGTGGGGTTGCCGCGCGAGTCGAGGATCTCGCGGCCGACGACATCTTCGAGGGTGCTCATGGATCTGGGGGGCTCCCGTTGCGGACGGCCGACCACGGTGTCGGACGTCCCGAGGCTACGCGACCGGCGGCGTCGGGCTCCGGTACCGCCGATCTGCGGACGTGACCTCAGCCCGACGACTCGGCCGCCCGGACCCGGTCGCGAAGTCGACCGGCGGCAGTGCGCAACGCCGTCTCCGGGTCGATCTCCGCGTCCCGGGCGGCGGCGACGAGGGCGAGCAGGCGCTCGCCGAGGTCATCGGCATCGGCGACCTCGGTGGGCGCAGGAGCGGTCCACGGGTGGCCGACGGCATCGGCCTTGCGCAGCACCTTGTGGGCCCAGAGCAGCGACGGGAGGGTGTCGGACAGGCCGTCCATGACGCTGGTCGCCCCCGTCTCGGCCCGCTTGATCTCCTCCCACGACCGGGTCAGCGACCCGGTGTCGGCGGCGTGCGTCGCGCCCGCCGCCCCGGGCGGGGAGAACACGTGGGGATGGCGGCGGACGAGCTTGTCACCGATGCCCCGGGCCACGTTCGCGAGGTCGAACGCCCCCCGCTCGGCGCCGAGCGTGGCGTGGAAGACGACCTGGAACAACAGGTCGCCGAGCTCCTCGGCCAGGTGCTCGTCCGCCTCAACCTCTGCCGCGGTGCCGTGCGCTGCGTCCCAGGCGGTGATGGCCTCGACGACCTCGTAGGCCTCCTCCAACGCATGGCGGCTCAGGGTGACGTGCGTCTGCTCCCGGTCCCACGGGCACTGCTCGCGCAGGGTCCGCACCAGCTCGGCGAAGGCCACCAGCTCTCCGGCGACGGGTGCGGCCAGCGCCGGGATCCACAGCGACGTGAGATGGTCAGGCGCGACGCTGCGGTCGAGGTCGGCCCAGGCGACCTCGGTGATCGCCTCGTCGGGCGACCCGAGGCGCTGGATCACCAGCACCGGCTCGGTCGGCGGGTCCTCCACCGCCAGCTTGATGTCCGAGAGCACCCGCCGGTTGTGGCAGTGGGCCACGAGCAGAGGGCCCCGCTGGCCGGCGGCGGCGGTGGCGAAGCAGTGGCCGTCGACGAGGCGCACACCCTCTTCCACGGGGTCGAGGCCGAGGCGCACCCACGTGAGGTCGAGGAACGACAGCGCGGGTCGGACGTCGAGCTCGACCTCGCCCGCGGCGGCCCGCGTGGCGAGCAGCTCGACGGTGCGCTCGAGGACCCGGGGCGACCCCGGCACCGCGTAGATGACCTCGCCGTGGTCCTGGGCGTGGGCCACGAGGTCGTCGGCGATGCGCTGGTACACCTCGGCGAAGGACTCCGCCTCGTCGTAGGTGGCGTCGTAGCTCGGCGCCCCGGCGACCAGCGCGGCCGCCGGATGGCGGGAGGTGCGCAGCCGCACCGGGCGGTCGCCGGCGAGCAGGGCGGCTGTCTCACCGGTGACGAGGTCGGGGCCCGCCGGTCCGAGCCCGCAGGCGATGACGCGGTCGGTCACGGGGTCCGGTCAGCCCGGCGGGGCGGTGGAGGCCGGTTCCTCGGCCGCGGGCGGGGCCTCGGGGTCGGCGGGGCCGGTCTCGGCCGGCGGGGCCTCGGGGTCGGCGGGACCGTCGGGAGGGGTCTCGGCCGGCGGGGCCTCGGGGTCTACGGGACCGTCGGGAGAGGTCTCGGCCGGCGGGTTCTCCGCCGGTGGGGCCTCGGGGTCCGGCGGGGGTGCAGCAGGCGGCGGCGCGTCGGGTGACGGGCGCGCGCCGGGATCCGTCGGAGCCTCAGGCGTCGCGGGGGGCTCCGCTCCGGGGGGCGGCACCGGGGCGGTGGGCGCATCGGGGACGGGACCGGTCGGCGGGATCACCGTTCCCTGCTCGGCGTCCCAGCGGCCGTAGCGCGGGTCGATCCGCACGTCGGTCTCGGCCAGCTCGGCCTCGATCAGCTCGCCCAGAGCGGCCTCGCCCCCGGCGGGAAGCTGCTGGAGCAGGGTGTCGCGCACATCCTCGAACGGCGCGAGCTGGATGTCCTGCACCTCGACGAGCACCACGTTGCCCTGGTCGTCGTAGGCGAAGGGCCCCGAGACGCCACCGACCTCGGAGGACGCGATCTGCTCGAACGCCTCGCCCTGGAGCTGCTGTTGCAGCTGGGAGAGCGGCGTGCACTCGCCGGTCACGCCGCGCGCCTCGGCGACCGCGGGGTCGGTGGAGATCTCGGCCGACACGTCGCCGAAGTCCTCCCCGGCATCGAGCCGGGCCCGAGCCGCGTCGAGCCCGTCCTCGGCCACCACCAACAGCCGCAGGCACACCGACGCGAACTGGGCGGGGTTCTCCTCGTAGAACTGGCGGGCCGCCTCCTCGTCGGGCGGGTTCTCCTCGGAGAGCACGCGGGTGAGCGCAAGGGAGTCGGCCCGCAGATCGACCAACCACTCGCGGGTGTCAGGCGCCAGGGCGTCGAAGATCTCGGTGCTGGCCGCCTCGGCCTCGCTGACCTCGCCCTCGGGCGCGGCCGGGTCGGCCTCGGTCTGGCTGACGAAGCTCGTCGTGACCTGCTGCTCGGCCTCGGTCCGCTCGGCCTCGGTGGGCTCGACGCCGCGCTCGGCGGCGAGGTTGGACTGGAGCGTCTGGAGGACCAGGTTGCTGAGCAGGCTCGCCACCGGCTCCATCTGCAGGGTGTCGTCACCGTCGCCCTCGATCGACTCGCCGTACATCTCGGCGTCGGCCTCGAGGTAGGCGTCGAGGATGTCGTCGACCCGCTGCCCGGAGATGTCGGTGTCACCGACGGTGGCCGCCGGGGGCCGGCCCGGGTTGCAGGCGGTGGCGCCGAGCACGAGCGCCATCAGGGCGGCGGCTGCGACCGCGGACCGGACGGAGCGGGTCCTCGGGGAGCGCAATGAGGCCATCGGGCGTCGATGGTAGGGGTCGGGCGACGGGCCCCGGCATTCGCCCTGCGCTCGGCGTCGGATCAGACGCACGCTCGACGTACCCGACGGCGATGGCGCGCCCGCTCAGACCGCGGGGACGAGCTGGCGGAGCAGGTCGACCAGGGTGCCGGCCAGGTCGGGGGTCTTGGGCACCGGCAGCACGAGCAGGCCCTTGTCCTCCTTGTAGACCGCCTGGTGGAACAAGCGCTGCACCCGTATCTGCTGGCTCTGCTTCAGCGGAATGGGCGACACCCGGGCGGTGTAGGCCGGTCCGCCGAACGCCGGGCCCTTGGTGACGTTGATCTCGCGGGCCCCGATGCGGTGGGCCTCGGCGCGGAGCCGGGCGATCTCGAGGAGCTGGGCGGCGGGGTCGGGCACGGGGCCGTAGCGGTCCTCCCACTCGACGCGGATGTCGTCGACCTCGGCCGGGGTGGTCACCGTCGCCAGGCGGCGGTAGGCCTCCAGGCGCAGGTCCTCGCGCGGCACGTAGGACTCCGGGAGGTGGGCGTCGAGGGGCAGGTCGAGCTTGACCTCGGCCGGCTCCCGGGGTGTCTCGCCCTTCAGGTCCGCGACCGCCTCGGTGACCATCTGGACGTAGAGGTCGTAGCCGACGGCCGAGATGTGACCCGACTGGCCGGTGCCGAGCAGGGTGCCGGCGCCCCGAATCTCCAAGTCGCGCATGGCGATGCGGAAGCCCGAGCCCAGCTCGGTGGACTCGCCGATGGTCTTCAGCCGCTCGTAGGCCTCCTCCGACAGCGCCATGTCCACGGGGTGGAACAGGTAGGCATAGGCCCGCTGGCCGGCCCGGCCGACCCGCCCCCGCAGCTGGTGGAGCTGGCCCAGGCCCAGGCGGTCGGCCCGGTCGACCACCAGGGTGTTCACCGTGGGCATGTCGATGCCGGACTCGATGATGGTCGTGCAGACCAACACGTCGAAGCGGCCCTCCCAGAAGTCGAACACGACCTGTTCGAGCGTGCCCTCGTCCATCTGGCCGTGGGCCACCGCCACCCGGGCCTCGGGCACCAGCTCCCGCAGCTGCCGGGCGGTGCGGTCGATGTCGCGCACCCGGTTGTGCACGAAGAAGACCTGACCCTCGCGCAGCAGCTCGCGGCGGATCGCCTCGGACACGGCGCGCTCGTCGTACTCACCCACGTAGGTGAGGATCGGCTGGCGCTCGGCCGGCGGCGTGTGCAGCAGGGTGAGGTCGCGGATGCCGGTGAGGCTCATCTCGAGGGTCCGGGGGATGGGCGTGGCCGACAGGGTGAGCACGTCGAGGTTGGTCTTGAGGGCCTTGATCTTCTCCTTGTGGCTCACCCCGAAGCGCTGCTCCTCGTCGATGACGAGCAGGCCCAGGTCCTTGAACGCGACATCGGCCGAGAGCAGGCGGTGGGTGCCGACCACGCAGTCGACCTCACCGGAGCGGAGCCCCGCCATCACCTCGCGGGCCTGGCCCGAGGTGAGGAAGCGGCTGAGCACCTCGACGCGGATTGGATAACCGGCGAAGCGGTCGCTGAAGGTCCCGAAGTGCTGCTGGGCGAGCAGCGTGGTCGGTACCAGGATCGCCACCTGCTTGCCCTCCTGGACGGCCTTGAACGCGGCCCGGATGGCGATCTCGGTCTTGCCGAAACCGACGTCGCCGCAGACCAGGCGATCCATCGGCGTCCCGTCCTCCATGTCCGCCTTGACGTCGGTGATGGCGGTGAGCTGGTCGGGCGTCTCGCGGTGCGGGAAGGCGTCCTCCAGCTCCTGTTGCCACGGCGTGTCGGGCGGGAAGCTGAACCCGACGGTGTTGAGGCGCTGCTGGTAGAGCACCACCAGCTCCTGGGCCACGTGCTGGACCTCGGCCTTCACCTTGGCCTTGGTCCGCTGCCAGTCACCCCCGCCGAGGCGCGACGGGGCAGGGTCCTCGCCGCCGGTGTAGTGGCGCACGGCGTCGATCTGGTCAGACGGGACGTAGAGCTTGTCCCCGCCGCGGTACTCGAGCAGCAGGTAGTCGCGCTCGGCGCCGCCGATCGAGCGGGTGACCATGCCGCCGTAGCGGGCGACCCCGTGCTGGTGGTGCACCACGAACGAGCCGGCGCGCAGGTCGTCGAAGAAGCCGGCGGTGTCGCGCTGGCGCGAGCGTGGGGCCCGGTGGGGGCGACGGCGTCCGGTGAGGTCGGGCTCGGCCAGCACCGCAAGCTCGGCGCCGGGCAGGATGGCGCCTCGGTCGAGCGCGGCGACGCGCACCTCGACCTCGAGGTCATGGCCGCGGAGCAGGTCGGCCATCCGCACCGCAGACGCCTCGGTGTCGGCGGCGGCGACGAGGCGGTACCCGGCGCGCACCATGTCGCGCACCTGGGTCACCAGGGCCGCGCCGTCGCCGACCGCCGGGTTCCAGCCGATGCTCTGCACCACCGGAGTGTCGGGGGCGTCGGCCGCGTTGGCCATGGTCCACACCGGGGCGCGGGTGTGGGTCAAGAGCCGCTCGAAGGGCAGGTGCAGGCTGGGGATCTCGGTGCCGTCGGGGACGTCCCAGGTGCTGCGGGCCAGGTGACGGGCCAGGTCGGCCTCCTCGGCGAGGATGTCGGCCGCCCGATCGCGCATGCGCCGGGGCTCGACGAGCACGACGAGGGCCTCCTCGTCGAGCAGGTCGAACAGCACGTGCTCGCGCTCGGTCAGCCACGGCAGCCACGACTCCATGCCGTCGAACACCAGGCCCTCGGCCAGGCGCTCCCACTGCTCGCGGCCCCACGGGTGGGTGGCGACGAGCGTCGCGGCCCGGGCCCGCACGTCGCTCGTCGCCATCAGCTCGCGGCACGGGAAGATCGCCGCGGCCGTCAGCGGGTCGGTCGAGCGCTGGTCGGTGACGGAGAACTCGGTGAGGCGGTCGACCTCGTCGCCCCAGAGGTCGATGCGGATCGGGCGGTCCTCGGTGGAGGGGAACACGTCGACGATCGACCCGCGCACCGCAACCTCCCCCCGGGCCTCGACCTGAGGCTCGCGCCGGTAGCCGGCGGCGACGAGCGTGCGGGCCACCTCGTCGCGGTCGAGGGTCTGGCCGGGGCGGATGATGAGCGGCTCGACCTCGTCGACGTGGGGGCCGAGGCGCTGCACCAGGGCCCGGATCGACGCCACCACGACCTTCGGGGCGTGGGCCGGGTTCTTCAGCCGCCAGACGACCCGCGTGCGGCGGCCCATGGTCTCGACGTTGGGGCTGACCCGCTCGAACGGCAGCGTCTCCCAGGCCGGGAACAGCTCGACGGCGTCGGCGCCCAGGTAGGCGCCCAGGTCGTGGCTGAGGCGCTCGGCGTCGCCGGTGGTGGGACACGCCACCAGCAGCGGCGTGCGGTTGCCGCTCGCCAGGTGCGCCACGGTGAGGGCGCGGGCCGGCTCGGCCACGGCCAGCACGGCGCGCGTGCGCCCCCTGACCTGGGCCAGGCCCGGGTCGGCGGTGAGCAGCGGCGGCAGGTCGGCGAGGGGCCGGCTCGCGGTCGGGGCGGTGCTGGTGGTGACGGTGCTCACGGGAAGGCTCAGGGGGACGGCGGACGCGACGGCACGCCGGGATCCGGTGGGCACCGGTCCCGAGCGAGATCTCAACCTACCCCCGCCCCAGCCCCGCTCCGCCGCCGGATGTCCTCCCGCCTGAGCCTGCCGCCGAGCGCTCCCGTGCCGCCGAGCGCCACCGCCTCCGAACCGGTCGCGGAATCCGTCGCTCCGGGCACGGGATCCGCGACCAGAACGGCTGACCCGCCGAGCCGGTCGTCGGTCGACCGGGCGGAACGGTGGGCGTTGGTGGCATCCTGGTCTCATGGCCATCGACGTCGCCACGGTCCACCTCGACGACTTCAGCAAGGGGACCGGCGCCACCCGGGACGCCTTCGTGTCGACGCTCGGCCAGAGCCTGGTGGAGACCGGGTTCGTGAAGGTCGACGGCCACCAGGTAACCGGCCGCGACATCGAGGCCGCCTACGGCGCCGCCCGGGACTTCTTCGCCCTGCCGAACGACGCCAAGGATGCTTACGTCCGGCCCAAGGGCGCGGGTGGCTACACGCCGTTCGGCACCGAGCACGCCAAGGACAGCGAGGCCATCGACCTCAAGGAGTTCTGGCACGTCCACCAGGACGTGCCCCCGGAGCACCCGCTGTTCGCCGCCTACGGGCCCAACGTGTTCCCCGCCGAGGTCCCGCACTTCCAGCCCGCGATGATGCGCCTCTACCGTGACCTCGAGGTCGCGGCCCAGACCCTGCTCGAGGCCATCGCCGTCTACCTCGGCCTGCCCGAGCGCGACCTGGCCGACATGGTGGTCGACGGCCGCTCGGTGCTGCGGGTCATCCACTACCCGCCGTTGGCTCAGGCCGCGCCGCCCGGTGCGGTTAGGGCCGCGGCCCACGAGGACATCAACCTGATCACCCTGCTCCCGGCGGCCACAGAGTCCGGGCTCGAGCTGCTCGACCGCAACGGCGCCTGGTACCCGGTCGACGGGTTGGAGGGCGAGATCGTGGTCGACGCCGGCGACATGCTGAGCCGCCACGCCAACCTGAAGATCCCCTCGACGACCCACCGGGTCGTGAACCCCGACGTCGACGACGTGGCCCGCTACTCGATGCCGTTCTTCTGCCACCCCCGCCCCGAGGTCGTCCTCGATGCCCCGCCGGCGCTGGTCGACGGCGAGGAGAAGCTCTTCGAGCCCATCACCGCCGATGCCTTCCTCGACCAGCGCCTGGCCGAGATCGGCCTCACCTGACCGGCTGGCCGACGGGGTCGGCGTGGCTGCGCCCCGCGGCGACGATGGCCTCCAGGGCGGCGACGTGGCGGCGAAAGGCGGCGGTGCCCTCGCGGGTGATCCGGTAGCGGGTGACGGCGCCGCGACCCCGACCGGTCTTGGCGACCTCGACGTAGCCAGAGCGCTCCAGCGCCGACATCTGCTTCGAGAGGTCCGAATCGCTCACGCCGAGGTGGGCGCGCAGGAACGGGAAATCGGTGCTCGTCGAGGCGGCCAGCACCGCCATGGCGGCCAGCCGCTTGGGCGCGTGGATGACGGGGTCGAGGTCGACGATGCTCACGCCAGCCGCTCGCGGGTGGCGCGGGCCGCGGCCTCGTAGCGGCGCTCGTAGGCGACAAGCCCGGCAGTGACGCCGACGAAGGCCAGCGCGGCGCCGGCGAGGACACCGGCCCACACGGTGGCCGCGACCACCACCGCCACCACCACGACGGCCCCCACCGCGAAGCCGCCCATGGCCCTGGCGACCTCGGCAGGCACACCCGAGAACGACGGCATCGTCCCCCGGTAGCGCCGGTACCAGCCGATGAACGCGACCTCTGCGGCGACCAGCACCAGCACGAGGCCAACGGTGAGCCCCGGTCGCTCGCCGGCCTGGCCGATGGCGACCACCATGGACGCCGCCCAAGCCCCGGCGGCCGGGAAGTACCACCATGGCGTGGGCGGGTAGTCGACGTAAGGGGCGGCTCCGGCGCGCTCGGCGGCGGCCAGAGGGTCTCGAGGTGTCCGATCGCTTTCCATGACGGAAAACACTATCGACCACTTTCCATGGCGGCAACCTTTCTCAGCTCGCTGCCGCCCTCGGTGTCCTCACCGACGACGTCGATCCCGCAGATCTTCGGGCCACTGACACCGCTGACCTGCGCTCGATCGCGAAGCTCGTGCACCAGCGGGACCACGTCGACCACGAGCTCACCGGCGCCATCCGGGCCGCCCGGGCCGCACACCGGTACTGGTCGGAGATCGGCGCCATGCTCGGGGTGTCCAAGCAGGCGGCGCAGTGCAAGTACGGCGACAAGACGACCGTCTGACCCGACAGAACACGCTCGGCACTGAGTTGAGCCAGCATGGGCCAGGATCAGGCGGTGCTGATCGATACCTTGCTGATGGCTCGGCCCGACCAGGTGCGGGCCCGGGCCCGGGCGCTGGCCGCCACCGGCGTCGACGGGCTCTTCGCCTTCGAGGGACCGCACGACGTGTTCCTGCCGCTCACCCTGGCGGCCGAGACCGGGCTGTTCCTCTACTCGAACATCGCGGTGGCCTTCCCCCGCTCGCCCATGCACCTGGCCCACACGGGTTGGGACCTGCAGGCGCTGGCTCCCGGCGGGTTCGCCCTCGGGCTCGGCACCCAGGTGCGGGCCCACATCGAGCGGCGCTACGGCGCGACCTGGTCGCAGCCCGCGGCCCGGATGGAGGAGTGGATCGGCGCCATCCGCGCCGTCTGGGACACGTGGGAGCACAAGGTGCCCCTCGACTTCCGGGGCCAGCACACCCGCCACACCCTGATGACCCCCGCCTTCGACCCCGGCCCGCTGACCCGGGGCCGCCCCGACCTCTGGCTGGGAGCCCTCGGGCCGCGGATGACCGCACTGGCCCTGAGCCAGGCCGACGGCTGGCTGATCCACCCCTTCACGTCGGACCGTCACACCTCCGAGATCACCCTCCCTCGCATCTCAGCCGGGCTGGCCACCGCAGGACGGGACCGCACCGACGTCACGCTCGTCGGCCAGGCCATCCTGGCCTGCGGGATCGACGCCGATGCGCAGCGGGCGGCCGACGAGGACGCCCGCTGGCTCGTGGGGTTCTACGGGTCGACGCCGGCCTACGAGCCGGTGCTGGCCACCGAGGGGCGCGCCGCGCTGCACCCCGAGCTGCGGCGGCTCTCCCGCGAGGAGCGGTGGGACGAGATGGCGGCCCTCGTCGACGACGACCTGCTCGACGAGGTGGTCGTCCGGGGTGACCCCGACCAGGTGGCGCGCCGGCTCCACGCCCGCTTCGCCGGTCACGTCGACCGTCTGGCCATCTACGCGCCCGGCGGCATCGCCGACGAAGCCCTGGCCGCCGTCGTCTCATCGCTCCGCGCCCTCGACGGTGGGGCTCGGGATGCCACCGGCGAACCTTGAGCGGGTGACCGCGGGAGCGAGGGTTGATCGCTCAACGTCTCGACGGCGCGACGGTCAGGCGGGGTCGGGCTTGGCGTTGTAGTGGGCCATGGCCCGCTCCACGCCGTCGGTGGCGATGGCGAGAACGGCGTCGGCGGCCTCGGCGATCACGATGTCGAGCTCGGTGCGCTCGGCCTTGCCGGGTCGGCGCAGCACGTGATCAGCGCCCTGCTGGCGACCCGGGGGCTTGCCCACCCCGATGCGCACCCGCACGAAGTCATCAGTGTGCAGGTGGGCCTTGATCGACTTGAGCCCGTTGTTGCCGGCCAGTCCGCCGCCCAGCTTCACCTTCATCCGCCCGGGGGGTAGGTCGAGCTCGTCGTGGACGACGACGAGGCGGTGCAGGTCGTCGATGTCGTGGCGCCGCAGGAGGGCGGCGACGGCCAGACCGGACTCGTTGTAGAAGGTCTGCGGGACGCCCAGGGCGATGCGGAGCGACCCCACCCGCACGTCGTCGGTGAGGGCCCGCTCGTTGCGGAACCCGGCCCTCAGCCGGCCCCCGTGGAGCTCGGAGAGGAGCGCCACGGTGTCGGCCCCGACGTTGTGGCGGGTGCGGGCGTAGTCGGCCCCGGGGTTGCCCAGGCCGATGACGAGGAGGTCGGCCACAGCGGCGGGTGCGGTGCCGGGCTCTGGCGTCGACGCAGCGCGCCGGCGCCGACGGCGAAAGACGCTCAGCCCTCGTCGCCGCCCTCGGCGGCGCTGTCGTCGTCGGACGGCTCGTCCTCGGCGGGGGCCTCCTCGTCGGACGCCTCCTCGGCCTGCTCGGCGGCGATCTGAGCATCCGCGGCCTCGATGGCCTCGGCCTCGATGGCGGCGCGGGAGTGCTGGGCGCTGGCCACCGCATCGTCGGGGTCGACGTCGGTGGTGACCCCGGTGGGGAGGTCGAGGTCGGCGACGGTGATGGTGTCGCCGATGACCATGCCGGAGATGTCGTGGGTGAGCTGGTCGGGGATGTTGCCGGGCTTGGCGTTGATGGTCAGCACCAACATCGGCTGCTCGATCATCCCCTGGTTCTGCTCGACCTCTTCAGCCTCGCCCTCGAGCACGATGGGCACGTCGACAGAGATCTCCTGGTCCCGCCGGATGAGCAGGAAGTCGACGTGGTCGACGGTCCGGGTGATCGGGTGGCGCAGCATGTCCTTGATGATCGAGAGCTGGGACTCGTCCTCCCCCTCGATCTGGAGGTCGATGAGGGCGTTGAGGCCGGCGTCGGTGATGAGCGCGGCGCGCAGCTCGCGCCAGTCGACCGTGACCGGGAGCGGCTCGCGGCCGAGCCCGTAGACCACGGCCGGCACCTTGGCCTCGGCCCGGAGGCGGCGGGAGGGGCGGGTGCCGGTGCGGCGGCCGGTGGTGGCGGTGAGGGTGATCTCGGCCATCGGGACTCCTACGTCTGAGATCGCGCCGGAGCGCAGAGGATGTGAACCCGACAGGTTACGGTCCGCATCACCTGGCGCCCAAAGCGCGATCGATCCGGAACCCCGGGTGAGGCACCTCGCTCGGTCAGCTCTGGTTGCGCCCGCCGAAGATCTCGCTGACCGACGAGTCGTCGAAGACCGACTCGATCGCCTGACCGATGATCGGGGCCACCGACAGCTGCTCGATCTGGGGGATCTGCTTGCTCGGCGGGAGGGGCAGGGTGTTGGTGAGCACGACCTTCGTCAGCGACGAGTTCTTCAGTCGATCGATGGCCGGCCCCGACAGCACGCCGTGGGTGGCCATGGCCCACACATCGAGGGCGCCCTGCTCGCGGAGCAGGTCCGCCGCCGCGCAGATGGTGCCGGCGGTGTCGATCATGTCGTCGAGCAGCACGCAGCTGCGCCCGTCGACCTCGCCGATGATGTTGGCCGCCACCGCCTCGTTGGCCATCCCCTGAGGCCGGAACTTGTTGACGAAGGCCAGGTCGGCACCGACCTCGTTGGCGAAGCGCTTGGCCGCCTTCACGCCCCCCGAGTCGGGGGAGACGACGACCAGGTTGGTGGGGTCGGTGTGGGCTCGCAGGTAGTCGACCTGGATCGGCATGGCGGTGAGGTGGTCGACGGGCATGTCGAAGAACCCCTGGATCTGCCCGGAGTGGAGGTCGACCGACACGACCCGATCGGCACCGGCGACGGTGAGCATGTCGGCCACCAGCTTGGCCGTGATCGGCTCGCGGCCCTCAGCCTTGCGGTCCTGGCGGGAGTACCCGTAGAAGGGGCACACGGCGGTGATGCGCTTGGCCGATGCCCGCTTGGCCGCGTCGACCATGATGAGCTGCTCCATCAGCGAGTCGTTCACCGACTGGCCGGCCTCGCCCGAGTGGGACTGGACGATGAAGACGTCTGCGCCGCGGATCGATTCGCCGTAGCGGCAGTGCATCTCGCCGTTGGCGAAGTGCCGGAGGTTGGCGTCGCCCAGCTCGATGCCGAGGTGATCTGCGATCTCCCCCGCCAAGCCCGGGTGAGATGAGCCCGTGTAGAGGTGCAGCCGCTTGGTGGTGACGGTCTCCATGACGCGCTCTCCCGAGTGGGGTGGATCAGTGGGCTGGCCGCCCGCGGGGCGGGGAGCCGGGCGCCGGTCAGCCACGTCAGGGGCCGTCGGCGGCGTCGGGCGCGGGGGCGGCGAAGAACGGTCCGGTGATGGTGCCGTCGGCCACCGACTCTCCCGGCGCCACGTGGGCGTAGGGGCCGACGTGCGCATCGGCGCCGATCTCGGCGTCGCGTGCGGTGGTCTGCTCCACGGTCGAGCGGGCTCCGACCACGCAATCGATCAGGCGCGTGTCGGGGCCGACCTCGGCGCCGCGACCGATGACGGTCTGGCCCTGGAGGATCGTGCCGGGGAACAAGGTGACATCGGTGGCCAGGTCGACGGTGGTGTCGACGTAGGTTCGATCGGGGTCGACCATGGTGACGCCCAGCTTCAGCCAGCGCTGGTTGGTGCGGCGTCGCAGCTCGGCCTCGGCCGCGGCGAGCTGGGCCCGGTCGTTGACGCCATGGGTCTCGTCGGGGTCCTCGGCCGCCACGGCGGTGACCCCGTAGCCGGCGTCGTGGAGCACCTCGACGACGTCGGTCAGGTAGTACTCGCCCTGGTCGTTGGCGGGCTGGATCCGGCGCAGGGCGGGGGCCAGCACGCTGCGGCGGAAGCAGTAGATCGAGGTGTTGATCTCGTCGATCTCGCGCTGCTCGTCGGTGGCGTCGCGGTGCTCGACGATGCGGGCGACGCGACCATCGCGACCCCGCACCACGCGCCCGTAACCGGCGGGCTCAGCGAGGCGGGCGGTGAGCACCGTGCAGGCGGCATCGGACTGCCGGTGGCGCTCGACGAGCCGGCTGATGGTGGTGGCGCGCAGCAGTGGCGTGTCACCGGGCAGGACCAGGATGTCGGCGCCGTCGTCGGCGCCGGGTTCGAGGTCGTCGTCGGGGAAGGCGGTGAGCCCAACCGCCACGGCATCGCCGGTGCCCTGTTGGCGGTGCTGCTCGATGAAGTCGAGGAGCAGGTCGGGCTCTTCGGCCTGGAGCTTCTTGGTGACCCGCTCGGCGCCGTGGCCGACCACGACCACCACCCGCTCGGTGCGGCACTCGGCCAGCGAGTCGAGCACGTAGCGCACCATGGCCCGCCCGCAGAGGAGGTGCAGCGGCTTGGGCCGCTCGGAGCGCATGCGGGTGCCCTCGCCCGCGGCGAGCACGACTGCAGACAGCGGGCGCTCGGCCATGGGGCAGGTCTAGCGCGCCGGACCTCATGCCGTGAACCGCGGAGCAGCGGGCGTCGCCTCGCTCGGGGGGCAGGGATCGAACCTGCGACATCCGGCTCCAAAGGCCGGCGTTCTGCCAACTGAACTACCCCCGAAGGTCGACCCAGCCTAGGACCGACCCACGACCGGACCCGGCGAGGGTCCGGGGTCGAGCGGGGCTCCGGCCCGCCCGCCGAGGTTGGAGGACACCGGGGGGCCACCGCTAGGTTGGGACGCCTCATGGGATCTCTCGTCAAGAAGCGCCGTAAGCGCATGCGCAAGAAGAAGCACAAGAAGATGTTGAAGCGCACCCGCTGGCAGCGCCGCGCCGCCGGCAAGTAACACCTTCAGCTCTCACGCCGACGACCGCCACCCGGAGCCCCTCAGGCCCGGCGGCGGTCGTCGTTGCGTCCGGGCCCGACGTCGGGGCGAGGACGCGACGGCCGGTCGCTGTGCTACAGCCGTTCGTTTGCCCTCCCGGTACGGGGGGCAGGGGAGGCGGGTCCCCAACGCCACACAAAGGAATCCCCCCCGTGGAAATCGGCCTCGGCACCGTCGTCTTCATCCTGATCGTCATCCTGATCATCTACTTCGTGCGTCGCGCGTAGCCAGCTCGTCTGCGCCGGGTCCCCGCCACGGGGCGAGGACCCGGCGAGAACAGACCGATGGCCCGTCTCCTGATCGTCCACCACACGCCCTCGCCGAACCTCCACGCGCTGCTCGATGCGGCGCGCTCGGGCGGCAACGAGCCCAGCATCGCCGGGGTCGAGGTCGTGGTGCGGGCGGCGCTGACCGCCAGCCCCGTCGACGTGCTCGAGGCCGACGGCTACGTGATCGGCGGCCCGGCCAACCTGGGGTACCTCGCGGGGGCGGTGAAGCACTTCTTCGACACGGTGTACTACCCGTGCCTGGAAGACACCGTGGGCCGGCCCTTCGCGGCCTACCTGCACGGCAACGACGACACCGCCGGAGCCCGACGGGCGCTCGAGGTGATCACCACCGGCCTGCGCTGGCGCCCGATGGCCGAGGTCGTCGAGGTGAAGGGCGAGCCCGACGGTGCCGCCCTCGAAGCCTGCTGGAACCTGGGCGCCACCGTGGCCGCCACCATCGGCGAGCCCTGAGCGGCCCAGCGACCGCTACCGTCCCGCTGATGACCGACGTGCCAGCCGGGTTCACCTACGCCAGCCTCATGGGCCTCGGCCCCGGCTACGCCGTTCAGACCGCCCGGCGCGCCGCGACGCTGGGCTACCGCTCGTTCTGGACGGCGGAGACGACCGGGCCCGAGGCCTTCTCGCTGCTCGCGGCGGCGGGGGCGGCGGCGCCGGGGCTCGACCTCGGCACCGGGGTGCTGGCCCTGCAGCTGCGCACCCCGCCGCTGGCGGCCATGGCCGCAACCACGCTCGCGGCCCTCGACCCCGAGCGCGACGTGCTGCTGGGCGTGGGGGTCTCTTCCCCGGTCGTGACCCAGCGGTGGCACGGGGCGTCCTACGGGAAGCAGCCGTTGAGCCAGGTCCGCGAGTACGTCGCCCTGGTGCACGAGTGCCTGTCGGGCGAGAAGGTCACCTTCGCCGGTGACCACTACGCGGTGAAGGGGTTCCGCCTCGGCCTGCGCCCGACCGAGCGGCGCCCCCAGGTCGTGCTGGGCGCGCTGGGGCCCAAGATGCTCCGACTGGCCGGGGAGGTCGCCGACGGCGTGCTGCTCAACTACCTGCCGGCGTCGCACGTGGCCTGGTCGGTCGAGCAGGTGCGCGCCGGTGAGGCCACGGCCGGGCGGGTAACCGGTTCCTGCACCATCCACGCCTACGTCCACGCCGGGGTCGCCGATCGCGACGGTGCCCTGGCCAACGGGCGCAAGGACCTCTTCTCCTACGCTGTCGTCGACGCCTACGCCCAGAGCTTCACCCGCGCCGGGTTCGGCGACGAGGTGACCGAGGTGCGGGCCCGCCACGCCGCCGGTGATCGGGAGGGGGCCCTCGCGGCGGTGAGCGACGCCATGGTCGACGCCATCGACGTGGTCGGCGACGCGGACCTGGTGCGGGCCACCCGGCAGGCATACGTTGATGCCGGGGTCGACCGGCCGGTGCTCATGGCCCTGCCGTGGGGAGAGGACCGTTGCGAGGTGGTCGACGCCACCCTCGCGGCCTTCGCCGAGCCCTGACCTACGGCCCCGTCGGACAGCGAATCGACGACGAATCGACAGGGGATCGGCAGCGAGTCGCCCGCCGACGAACCCCCACTGCCCTGGACGCCGTCGGCCAGCGAATCGACAGCGAATCGCCCGCTGACGACCTCACCACCCGTCCTCGTCAACGTCCGTCGGCCAGCGAATCGACAGCGAATCGCCGCCCGACGAGCCGGTGAGCAGGAAGATGATCGGCCCGGCGCACGGACCCGCTCCCTCGACGGACCGGCGAGGGCCCCGACGCGCCACCGCCCGTCAGCGCTTCTGGCGCCGAGGCATCGCGCTGTGCGCGTCGATCGGGCGCAAGAACGGTCGGTCGGCCGCGTCCCGCGCGTCCACCCTGGAGGCCCCCCTTCGGTACCCTCCCCCGATGAGCCTCGACGGGACGACCTGCATCATCACCGGGGGGGCGCGCGGCATCGGCTTCGCCCTCGCCGACCGCTTCCTCGCCGAGGGGGCGGCCGGGGTCACCGTGGTCGACCTCGACCCGGCCGACTGCGCCGCAGCCGCCGCCCGGCTCATCGAACGCCACGGCGACCGGGTGCTCGACCACGCCGCCGACGTGAGCCGCGAGGACGAGGTGCGTGCTGCGGTCGGGCGCACCGAGGAGCGCTTCGGGCCCGTCGGGCTCTTTGCCGCCAACGCCGGCATCGGCACCGGGATGGGTCTCGACGCGGACGACTCCGCGTGGGAGCGCACCTGGCAGGTGAACGTCATGGCCCACGTGGTTGCGGCCCGCGTCGTCGTGCCCGGCATGGTCGAGCGGGGCGGAGGCACCTTCCTCACCACGGCGTCGGCCGCCGGGCTGCTGGCCCAGATCGGCGACGCCCCCTACTCGGTCACCAAGCACGCGGCGGTGGCCTTCGCCGAGTGGCTGGCCATCACCTACACCGACCACGGCCTGCAGGTCGCATGCCTCTGCCCGCAGGGCGTCAACACCGACCTGCTCCGCGGCGGCATGGGCTCCAGCGCCGCGGTCGAGACGGTGACGATGCAGGGCGTGATCGAGCCCGAGCAGGTCGCCGAGGCGGTGGTGGCCGGCCTGGACGAGCGCCGCTTCCTGATCCTCCCCCACCCCGAGGTGGCCGAGTACCAGCGCCGCCGGGCCACCGACCCCGATCGCTGGCTGGCCGGGATGCGCCGCCTCCAAGCCCTCGTGATCGGCGGTCACGCCGGAGGATGACCGACGAGCCCACCCTGCTCGAGATCGGCCTCCACGTCGGCGACGCGGTGCGCTTCCGGCCCCGTCCCCAGGCCCGCTGGCAGGAGGCCACCGTCGTGCGGCGCGAGCGCGACGGGTCGGTCGGCCTCCGCGACGAGCGAGGAGCAGCGCGCGCCCTGCCGATCGAGCGCCTTGAGGTTCGCACCCGGGGACGGCGCGGCGCCCGCACCTGGGAACCCCTCGCCCAGCGGGCCGACCGTCCCGAGCAGCTCGACCTGTTCGTCGACGGTGCCCCACCGCCCGCTCCGGCCTCGGCACGCCGCCGCCCCGCCCGTCGCCGTTGAGAACCGAGCGGTTCCCCTTCTGGGCGCGGGGTTCACACTCCAGGCCGAATCCTGCCCCCAGAACCGACCGCGCCCCCCACGCCTGCTTTTCTGGGTGCTGGATTCACGCCTCAGGGCGAATGGTGCCCTCAGAACTGAGGAGCGCGCTCCGCCGTGGACGGATGACATGGGGCGGGACGCGGGCGTGACCGTCGACCGCGAGACCCTCGCCGTCTACGAGCACCTCGCCGGCACCTACGCGGCGCGGGGCACCGTCCCCGACGCCGAGCGGACCGCCGCCCTCGTCGCCGAGGCGACCGCCCGCGACGATGGACGGCCCGGCCCGGTGCTCGACCTCGGCTGCGGGCCCGGGCACCACCTGCCGTTGCTCGGCTCCCAGATCATCGGCCTCGACCCGGCGGCGGCGATGCTCGCCGAGGCCCGCTCCACCGCACCCGGGGCGCCGCTCGTGCGGGCCGCGGCCGGCGCCCTGCCGTTCCGCCCACGATCCCTCGGCGGGGCCTGGGCCAGCAAGTGCCTCCAGCACATCGCCGCCGCGGACCTCCCCCTTGCCCTGGCCGACCTGCACCGGGCCCTCCCCGTCGGCGCCCCGCTGCGTGCCACCCTCTTCGCCGGCCACGGGGAGCGTGTCTCCAACGGTGACCTACCCGGCCGCCGCTTCACGTTCTGGGATCCGTCGGCACTGGCCGAGCTGGCCGAGGGCGCGGGGTTCGTCGCCGTACGGAGCCGGACCGAGCCGGTCCGCAGCGAGGAGGCGGCGCGAGGCAGGTGGACCCCGGTGCACCTCGACGCCACCCGGGGCCTCACCCTGGCCGACACGATCGCCCCGGGGATGCGGCTCCTGGTGTGCGGCCTCAACCCCAGCCTCCACGCCGCCCAGGTCGGCGTCGGCTACGCCGGACCCGGCAACCGCTTCTGGCCGGCCCTGGCCGAGGCCGGGCTCCTCCCCCCGGGCGCCGATCGCGATCCGTGGCGGCTCCTCGCCGACGCCCGCATCGGCATGACCGACCTGGTGAAGCGGGCGACCCCCCGGGCCGACGCCCTCACCACCGCCGAGTACCGCGCCGGGGTGACCCGCCTCGACCGCCTCTGCGCCCTCGTCGCGCCCGAGACGGTGGTGCTCGTCGGGCTCGCCGGCTGGCGGGCGGCCGCGGACCGGCGGGCCGTCGTCGGCTGGCAGGCGCGCCGCCTCGGCCCGAGCGCGGTCTACGTGATGCCCTCGACCAGCGGCCTCAACGCGGGCACCAGCCGGGCCGCGCTCGTCGAGCACCTGCGGGCGGCTGCGAACCGAGCTGGTGATCAGAGCACGTCCCCGCCGGGCCCGACCGAACCTTCCCCCGGTGCCGATGCCTAGGTGGTGGCGCCGGCCTTCTCCGAGACGACCTGGGACGATCCGCCGGGCGCCATGGTGACGCCGTAGAGAACATCCGCCGCCTCCATGGTGCGCTTCTGGTGGCTCACGATGATGAGCTGGGCGTCGGCCCGGAACTCGGCGACGAGGCCGAGGAACCGGTGCAGGTTCACGTCGTCGAGGGCGGCCTCCACCTCGTCCATCACGTAGAATGGCGAGGGCCGGGCCCGGAACACGGCGAAGAGGTAGGCCAGGGCCGTCAGCGAGCGCTCACCGCCGGAGAGCAACGACAGCTTCTTGACGTTCTTGCCCGACGGCTTGGCCTCGATCTCGACGCCCGTTCCGAGCAGGTCGTCGGGGACGGTGAGCGCGAGCCGGCCCACACCGCCGGGGAACAGCGTCTCGAAGAGATGCCGGAAGTTGGCCTCGACGTCCGCATAGGCCGAGGCGAACACGGCGACGATCTCGGCGTCGACGGCCCGGATGACCTTCGCCAGGTCGCGACGCGCCGACTTCACGTCGTCGAGCTGGGCCTCGACGTGGGTGTGGCGCTCCTGGAGGGCGGTGAACTCCTCGAGGGCCAGCGGGTTGATCGGCCCCAGCAGGCGCAGCTCGCGTTCGAGCTCACGGACCCGCGCCGGCGCCGTGGTGCCCTCGGGGACCTCCGGGGCCGGCGCGCCCAGGGCGGCGGCGGGCTCGACGTCGAGGTCGCGGCGCATGGCCTCGACGGTGCTCTCGGTGCGGAGCCTGATCTCAGAGATGTCGAGCTCGGCCCGACCGAGCCGCTCGCGGGTCGCGGCAAGGGCCTTCTCCGCGACGGTCCGGCGGGCCCGGGTGGCCTCGAGCTCGACCGCCACGGCCCGGGCCGCGTCGCTCTGTCGGCGGCGCCGGTCGCGCAGGCCGTCGAGCGCGGTCTCGACGAGAGCCAGGCGGTCGGCGACGAACGCAGACAGGCGGACGACGGCTACCTCCTGGGCCTCGAGGTCCACCCGGCGGGCCTCGGCCGCGTCGCGCTCGGCCTGGTGCCGAGACAGGCGCTCCTCGACCTCGGCCCGGCGACCGGTCAGGAACGCGCCGCGCTCCTCGAGGCCGGCGGCGCGCACCTCGATGTCGCGCCGCAAGGCGCCCACCGCCCGGGCCCGGTCCTCGATGCGGGCCCGGGCGTCGGCCGCGGCGCGAGCTCGGTCGGCCTGGCGAGCATCCTCGGCGTCGAGCCCGGGCAGCTCCTCCTCGAGGACGGCGACGCGCTCGCGATCGCGGCCGACGCGCTCGTCCAGCTCGGCGGCGTGGACGCGGAGCGAGTCGATCTCGGTGCCGAGGTCGCCCCGATCGGCGTCGGTGCGGCGCAGGGCATCACCGGCGCCCACGAGACGGCTGGCGTTGCGGTCGAGCTCGCGGCCGGCAGCAGCCTCGGCGGCGCGGGCCAGAGCGACCGTGCGGCGCCGCGCGGCGACGTCATGGGTGGCCTCCTCGGCGGCGGCGGTCGCGCCCTCGGTCTGGTCCCGAGCCTCGGTCAGTGCCGCGCCGGTGGCGCCCGAGCCGGTCGCGCCCACCCGCCAGCCGTCGGGGCCGAAGCGGTCGCCCGCGCGTGTCACCACGACCGAGCCCGGGTGGGCCAGCGCGGTGTCGATGGCCACGGGCCAGGTGTCGACCACGACGACGGGGCCGACGAGGGCGTCGAGCACAGGCTCGACGCCGGGGACCACCGCCCGCACGTGGGGACGCAGGGCGGAACCGCCGACGGCCACGGGGGCGACCGGCCCCTGCGCCGCGGTGGCTCCGAGGGGTACGACGGCACCGGTGAGCCGGCCCTCGGCCAGGGTGGCGAGGGCGCGGCGGGCCCCGTCGACCCCCTCGACCACGACGGCGCCCAGGGCGGGGCCGGCAGCGGCCTCGAAGGCCGCCTCCCACCCCTCGTCCACGGCCACCAGGTCCAGGAGGGTCCCCAGCACGCCGGGGACCCCGGCCAGGCGCTCGGCGCCCGCCGCGGCTCGCGCCTCGTTCAGGGCCAGGGCAAGGGCGTCGACTCGCGCGCTCCAGCGGTGACGCTCGCCGTCGGCCGCCCGGCGGCGCTCCTCGGCGGCCTCGGCCGCCGCCTCGGCCTCGGCGCGCGCTGCGGTGGTGACGTCGACCGATGCGACGAGAGCATCCTCGGCGGCCTCGGCCGTGGCCCGTTCGCCCCGGAGGCGCTCGGCTTCCTGATCGAGGCGCGATGCCTTGGCCGCAAGGGCATTGCGCCGCTCGGCCACCCGCCGATGCTCAGCGTCACCCCGCTCGACCGAGCCCCGGAGCGCCTGGAGCTCACCCCGCACCTCGGCGGCCCGGCTCGAACGTCCGGCACCAGCGTCGGCCCAGGCCCGATCGGCCTCGGCGCCCGGAGCCGCGTCGGTGCCAACCCCCCACTGCTCGGCGAAGGCGTCGCGCTCGGCGGCCAGGACCGCCTCGGCCTCGTCGAGGTGCTCGGCGTCGGGGACGAGGCGGGCCCGGTCGGCCCGCACCGCGTCGAGCTCGGCATCGAGGCGGGCGGCGTCGGCCTCGAGAGAGGCGACGACGGCCTGGTCGACCGATGCCCCCTTCTGGCGTTCGATCCCCCGCCGCCGTTCGGCGAGGACCGCGGCCAGGCCGCGAGCCCGCTCCCGCAAGGCCTCGCCGCGGGCGAGGTCATCGCCCAGGTCGTCGCCGCCGAGGGCCGAGAGGCGCGACTCGGTGCCTAGCACGGCGGTGTCGAGGCCGGCGAGCAGGGTTGTGGCCTCGGCCTCGCCGGTGCGCAGGTCGCGCCGGGTGCGCTCCGCGGCCTCCAGGCGAGTGTGCAGCCGGGCCAGCTCCTGGCCGGCGAGGTGCAGGCGCAGGGCGGTGAGCTCGGCCACGAGGTCGCCGTGGCGGCGCGCCGCGTCGGCCTGGCGCTCCAGCGGCCGCAGCTGGCGGCGGATCTCGCGGAGCAGGTCCTGGAGCCGTAGGAGGTTGGCCTCGGTGCCGGTGAGGCGGCGCTCGGCCTTCTCCTTCCGCCGCCGGTACTTCAAGATGCCCGCCGCCTCCTCGATGAGGAGGCGCCGCTCTTCCGGTCGGGCGTTGAGCACCGCGTCGATCTGGCCCTGGGAGATGATCACGTGCTGCTGGCGCCCGACGCCGGAGTCCGAGAGCAGCTCCTGGACGTCGAGCATCCGGCACGGCACGCCGTTGATGGCGTACTCGCTGTCGCCCGAGCGCCACAGGGTGCGGGTGATGGTGACCTCGGCGAAGTCGATGGGCAGGAGCCCGGCTGCGTTGTCGATGGTGAGGGCGACCTCGGCCCGACCCAGGGCGGGGCGCTTGGAGGTCCCCGCGAAGATCACGTCGTCCATCTTCTGGCTGCGCACCGCGCTGGGCGCCTGGGCGCCGAGCACCCAGGCGATGGCGTCGACCACGTTCGACTTGCCGCTGCCGTTGGGGCCGACCACCACGGTGACGCCCGGCTCCATGTCGAGCGCGGTCGCATCCGCGAAGGACTTGAAGCCCTTGAGGGTCAGCGTCTTCAGGAACACGGCAGGAGCAGCCGGTCAGACCTGGCAGTCGGGGCACATGAAGAGCTGGCTCTTGTGGTAGCGCACCTTGGTGATCGTGCCCCGACACCGGTTGCACGCCTTGCCGGCCCGGTCGTACACCTGGAGCAGGGTCTGGTAGCCACCGGGCTTGCCGGCGAGGTCGTGGTAGCGGCCGTCGGCCAGGGTCGTGCCCCGGTGCTTGGCGCCATCGTGCAGGGTCTCGACCACGGCGCGGTAGAGGCGGCGCATCTCCTGGGAGGTCAACAAGTGCGACTCGCGATCGTGGCGGAGCCCCGCCTGCCACATGATCTCATCGGAGTACACCGGGCCGATGCCGACCACCGCGGTGGCGTCGGTGAGGAAGGCCTTGATGGGCTGGGCCCGGGCCAGGAGCATGTGGCCGAAGGTGGTCCAGGAGATCGGGTCGACCACGGGGTCCAGGCCGAGGCGGGTGAGCACCGGCTCCTGCTCGAGGAGCTCGCCGGGGGTCGCGACCCACACCGACAGCCCGTCGTCGGGATCGATCATGCGCAGCTGACCGCCCTGGGTGAAGGAGATGACGATCTGGGTGCCCTTCTCGACCGCCTCCCTCGGGGTGGTCTTGCGCAGGCGCCCGCCGGCACGCAGGTCGATCACCAGCAGCTCGCCGCTGTCGAGCTTCAGGGCGAGGAGCAGGCCCCGCCGGTCGGCGGAGCTGATCTTCACCCCGTCGAGCCGCTCGATCAGCTGCTTCTTGGGCATCCGGGACACCGCGGTGCGGCCGGGGACGTCGACGGTCTTGATCCGCTTGCCCCCCACCTCCCGATCGATGTCTCGACGCAGGGTCTCCATCTCGGGCAGCTCAGGCATTCTCGGCCTCGTCGTTCGGGGCGGACTCGGTGTCCGCCAGGGTGGGGGCAGTGGGGGCCGTCCCGGCGGCGGCGACCGCGGGGACGCCGGTGAGCACGTCGTGGGCGGCGCGCGCCGCGAGCTGTTGGGCCTGCTTCTTGGAGCGACCGGTGCCGGTGCCCAGGGTCCGGGTGCCGATGCGGACGGTGGCGACGAAGGTCTTGTCGTGCTCGAGGCCGGTCTCGGTGACCGTGTAGGTCACCAGCTCGCGCAGCTCGCGACTGGCGAGCTCCTGGAGCCGGCTCTTGTCGTCGTGGTGGCCCGGCTCGCCCGACGCCCCGACGATGCGCAGGCCCAACAGGTTCATCACGACCGCCGCGGATGCGAGCCGACCGCCGTCGAGGTGGACCGCGCCGATCAGGGCCTCGAGGGCGTCGGCCATGATCGACGGCTTCTCACGGCCCCCGGTCGCCTCCTCGCCCTTGCCCAGCCGCAGCTCCGAGCCCAGGTCGATCTCCTCGGCCGCGTCGGCCAGGGTGCTGGCCCGCACGACCGTGGCCCGGGCCCGCGACAGCCAGCCCTCGTCCGCGGCGGGGAAGCGCCGGTAGAGCTCCTCGGCCACGACCGCTCCGAGCACGGCGTCACCCAGGAACTCCAGCCGCTCGTTGGACGCGAAGCCCGGGTGCTCGGCGCACCAGGACCGGTGGCAGACCGCGATCTGAAGCAGCCCGGGATCGACGAAGGGGTGACCGATCCGGTCGGCCAACGAGGGCGCCGTGGAGACGGGGAGCGAATCGCTCAGGACGCGGCGTCGCCGGCGCGGGCGTAGACGTAGTCGACGGCATCGCGCACCGTCTTGAGGTCTTCGAGGTCTTCGTCCTCGATGCGGAACCCGACGCTGCGCTCACCGATCTCCTCCTCGAGCGCCTCGACGAGCTCGATGAGGGCGAGGGAGTCGGCTTCGAGGTCCTCGGCGAAGGAGTCGCCCTCGTGGATCTCCGAGGCGTCGATCTCGAGGATGTCGACGAGACGATCACGGATCAGCTCGAACACCTCTTGGCGGCTCATCGGCCCCTGCTGGGTGTGGGTCTCGGCGGGCACGGGGACTCCCTGGTCGGCGGGTGGCTGGGAGACCATAGCCGATCCGCGACTTTGTGCGCTTGTGAACGCCAAGCCGGGGGCGGTCAACCGGTCGGCGGGCCGCCCACCGCGGCGGTGACGGCACCGACGAGGTCAGAGGTCACCGAGTCGGCGGCCACCCGGCACGCGTTGACGATGGCGGTGGCCGAGGACGAGCCGTGGCTGATGATGCACACGCCGTCGACGCCGAGCAGCACCGCCCCGCCGGTGGTGTCGGGGTCGAGCTGGCCGTAGAGCGGCAGCAGGGCGGGCATCAGGATCTCCCCCGCCGCCCGCGTTGCCGCGTCGGCGTCGAACGCGCCCAGCACGGCGGCGACCAGCGCGCGCATCGCCCCCTCGAGGCTCTTGAGCGCCACGTTGCCGGTGAAGCCGTCGGTCACGACCACGTCGACGTCGGGACCCATCAGGTCGCGGCCCTCGACGTTGCCGACGAAGGCGCCGACGCCGGCCCGGGCCCAGCCACCCTCGGCCAGCAGGGCATGGGTCTCCTTGCGGAGGGAGTCGCCCTTGCCGGGCTCCTCGCCGATCGAGAGGAGGCCGACCCGGGGCGCCTCGATGCCGAAGCGGTTGCGGGCGAAGGCGGCGCCCATCTGGGCGAACTGCACGAGCCACTCGGCGTTGCAGTCGGTGTTGGCGCCGGCGTCGAGCAACACCAACGGCGTGTCGACCCCCGGGCGCGGGATCGGGGTGGCGATGGCGGGGCGCGCCACGCCCTTGGTGCGCCCCATCCGCAGCAACGCCGCACCCCATGTGGCGCCGGTGTTGCCCGCGCTGACCATGGCCGAGGCCCGGCCGTCGCGCACCGCCTCGGCGGCCCGGACGAGCGAGGAGTCCTTCTTGCGGCGCACGCCCCGGCCCGGGTCGTCGTGCATGGCAATGACCTCCGAGGCACCGATCACCGGAAGGGAGGAGGATCCGAGCCGGTCGGGGTCGCCGACCAGCACGATCGGCAGGTCGAGCTCCGCCGCGGCGCGCTCGGCGCCGGCGACGATCTCGTCGGGGGCCCGGTCGCCGCCCATGGCGTCGACGGCGATGGGGGCAGGGAGGGTCATCGAGGGCGTGACCCGCGGTTCGCTCGGTGGCTCAGTCGACGTCGAGGGCCTGGCGGCCCTTGTACCAGCCGCAGTTGCCGCACACCCGGTGCGGCAGCTTCACCGCCGAGCAGCGGGAGCAGGTGCTCCGGGGCGGGGCGTCGAGGCGCCACGCGGAGGCGCGACGGCTCCGGCTCTTGGACTTGGAGGTCTTCTTCTTGGGGACGGCCATGCGCGGTCTGGTCCTGGTTCGAAGCGGTGAGGGGGCCACGAGCAGGGCCCGGGCACGAGGGGGAGATGGTAGCGGTCGCCGTGAACCGGGGCGAAGTGCGGCTCGGGGCCCGGGCGGGCGCCTCAGTCGAAGCGCAGCTCGTCGAGGGCGGCCCAGCGGGGGTCCGCGGGCGCTGGGTCGCCGTCGGCCTCGCCGGCGGCGCCGGCGCTCGTCGGGGGGTCGGGCGTCGTCGTCGCCGGGAACCGTTCCGGGTCGGGGCCGGCGCAGTCCTCCGAGCACAGCGGCACGAGCGGCAGGGTGAGCAGGACCACATCGCGCAGCACCGGGCCGAGGTCGATGGCGTCGCCCTCGACCGGCCACGTCTCGCCCTCGACCGGGGTGGGCGCGAAGACCTCGCGCAGGTCGGCCTCGACCGCACCGGTGACCGCCTGCAGGCAGCGGCGGCAGTCGCCCTCCCACGGGTAGGCGACGGTGCCGGTGAGCACGATGTCGACCCCGGTGGCCTCGACGACGGCGTCGAGGGTGACCTCACCCTCGGCGGGCACCGCGGCCGCGGTGGTCGCCAGCACCCCGATGGCCGGCGCCGGGAAGCTCCGCTGCACCGGCCGCTGGGTACCGGGGCGCCGCCGGACGTCCGCGACGTGCTCGAGGGTGCGGACCCGGCGCTCGTTCACCCGTCGTCCTGGTCGAAGAACCCGCTCTCACGCTCGGCGGGAGGGCCGGCGGGCTTGGCGAACCCGGTGGCGGCGACGGACTCGGGCGCGACCGCGATCGGCTCGCTCGGCCGCGGCTCGACGCCGTCGTCGGACCGATCCGTCGGACCCCCCATGGGCGCCGCGTTCAGCTTCTCGCGGCCGGCGTGGACCATCTTCATGGTGCGGTCGAGCACGATCTCGAACTGGGCCAGGCGCTGGTCGCAGAAGTCCTCGCACTCGTGGCGCAGGCGGCGCGACTCGTCCTCGGCCGCCTCGACGATGCGTCGGGCCCGCTGCTCGGCGGCCTTCACGACCTCGGTGCGCTGCACCATCGACTCGGCCTTGGCGCTGGCCGCGTCGAGGACCTCGTCGCCCTCGCCCTGGACCCGGGCGAGGAAGTCCTCGCGCTCCTTCAGCAGCCACCGGGCCTGGCGCAGCTCGTCGGGGAGACGCTCGATGGCGTCGCCCAGCAGGTCGAGCACCTCGTCGCGGTTGATCATCACCGACGACGAGAGCGGCATGGGTCGCCCCGACGCGACGACGTCTGCGGCCCGGCGCAGCAGGGCGTCGGCCTGGGGGCCCGCGAGGGGGTCGCGGGAACGTCGCGGGGTGGCCTGGGGGTGCTGGCCGCTGGCCTCGCCGGCGGTGGGCAGATCGTCGTTGAACGTCATGATCCGAACCTCTCGGCGAGTCGTTTGGCCACCGGTGGGGGCACCATCGAGGTGACGTCGCCGCCGAAGCGGGCGATCTCCCGGATCAGCTTCGACGCCACGAACGAGTGGGTGGTGGCCGAGGGGATGAACACGCTGTGGACCCCGGAGATGGCCAGGTTCATGTGGGCCTGGTGCATCTCGGACTCGAAGTCCGACACGGCCCTCAGCCCCTTGATGATGAAGTCGGCGCCGACGTCGGTGGCCACCTCGACGACCAGCTTCGAGAAGCCAACGACCTCCACGTTGGGAAGGTGGGCGACCGAGTCGCAGAGCATCGAGGAGCGCTCGGCCAGGTCGAACATGGGCTCGCCCTTCTGCGGGTTGCGCAGGGCGGCGACCACCACCTTGTCGAACAGGCCGGCGGCGACGTCGATGATCTCGACGTGCCCGTTGTGCACGGGGTCGAAGGACCCGGGGTAGAGCACGGTGGTCATCGGGGGGGCTCCGCGGCTGGCTCGCTCACGAGCCGCCGCCAGGGATGGGACGGGCGCAGATCATCTGGACCACCGTACCGCCGTAGCGCTTCTCCCTCATGACCGACCACGGTCCGCCGTCGGTGGGGTGGACGATCGGGTGGTCGGACTCGACGACGACGACCGCGTCGGGGGCGAGGCGGGGGACGAGCACGGCGAGCAGCGTCGGCCAGTCGGCCGCGGCGCGGGGCGGGTCGAGGAGGACCAGGTCGAAGGTGGCCTGCGTGTGGGCCAGGTGGACGAGGGCGTCGCCCCCCACGACCTCGGCCCGGTCGCCCAGCCCGGTGGCGGCCAGGTTGGCCTCCACCACCGCCCGCCCGGCGCGTTCGCGCTCCACGAAGGTGCAGTGGGCCGCACCTCGCGACAGGGCCTCGATGCCGAGCGCCCCGCTGCCGGCGAAGGGGTCGACCACGCGCGCGCCGTCGACCGCTCCCGAGCTGGCGAGGGCGTTGAACGTCGCCTCCCGCACCCGGTCGGTGGTGGGCCGGGTCGACGACCCGCCGGGCGCGGAGAGCCGTCGTCCCCGGGCGCTCCCGGCCACGACGCGCATCAGAGGCCCGCGCCGACGGAGGCCAACATGGCCTCGCTCTCGTCCCAGAGCCAGGCCGCGTGGCCGTCGTCGCGGGCCCGGCGCGAGGGGCGGCGGGCCCGGTCGGTCCCCGGTGGTGCGGGGGGGTGGGAGCGGGCCATCGCGGGGAGCGTAGGTTCATCGCCATGACGAGCGTGGACACCGACGGGCACGAGGGCGTGGTGGTGATCGGCATCGACCGACCCGAGCGCCGCAACGCCATCAACAGTGCGACGGCCCAGCACCTCCACGACGAGCTGATCGCCTTCGACGCTGATCCCGCGGCCCGGGTCGCGGTGCTCACCGGCGACGACCGGGCCTTCTGCGCCGGCGCCGACCTGCGCGACCTTCCCCGCCTCCGGCCCTCGGGCCCCCTCGGGCCGACGCGCCTCCAGCTGTCGAAGCCGGTGATCGCCGCGATCGAGGGGTGGTGCGTGGCCGGCGGGGTGGAGCTGGCGGCGTGGTGCGACCTGCGCGTCGCGGGGAGGAGCGCCCGCTTCGGCTGCCTCGAGCGCCGGTGGGGGGTGCCGCTGATCGACGGGGGCACCTACCGGCTGCCGCGCATCGTGGGGCTGGGCCGGGCCCTCGATTGGATCCTCACCGGTCGCGAAGTCGACGCCACGGAGGCCGAGAGGGTCGGGTTCGTGACCCGCGTCGTCGCCGATGGCACCGCCCGGGCCGCCGCCATTCAGCTGGCGGTCGCCATCGCGGCGTCGCCGTGGACGTGCGTGGAGCACGATCGGGCGTCGGTCTACGAGGGCCTGGGCCTGGAGCTCGAGGACGGGCTGGCCAACGAGGACCGCCACGGGCGGGAGGTCATCGCCGCCGAGGACTTCGGCGACGGCGTCGCCCGCTTCAGCACCCACCAGGCGGCGCGCGCCGACCGGGATCGCCCGTGATGCACGACGACGGTCAGGGCGTGGCGCTGGTGCCCGAGGAGATCGACTGCATCGACTGCGGCGGCCGCTGCTACCGCCTCACCTTCCCCCCCGAGGAGGGGGACTGGGAGGCCGGTGACGTGGTCGCCTACCGCTGCGAGGACTGCCTCGACCGGTGGGACCTCGTCGTTCCCGGCGGCGACGAGGACGACCGCTGACCAGGGCTCGCGACGCCGGCACCCCCGCGGTGAGGTCGCGCCGGGGTGTGGCCTCGGCGCGGGCGGGGGACCCTGCACCGGCCATGGCCGACCCCCATGACCCCGGATCGCCCCTCGCGGGGGTCGAGATGCCCGTCGCCCCGCCGACCCGCCCCGTCGACGACGACGGCCCTCTCCCGTCGACGAACCGCCCCGACCCGGCCCCGCCCGACTCCCACGCCAGCCCCGACGACGGGGGGCCCGACGCTCCTGACGCTCCGGCCCGTCCGCCCCGCCGTCCCCGACGCTGGTGGCTGCTCGCAGCGGTGCCGGCGGTGCTGGTGCTCGTGGCCGTCGCCCTCGGCGACCAGCGGCGCTGGCCGGTCCTCGCCGATGCCGCGGTCGCCGACGGCACGGCCCTTCGCATCGTCCCGCACGCCTACGGGGCCGAGGCCGACGCGGTGCAGCGCGTCGAGCGCGTCGGGCCCGACGGAACCGACGCGATCGCGATGTCGTTCGCGATCGGCCCCCAGCAGCTCGAGCAGGTGGCGGGCTCGCCTGCAGGGTGGATCGCGGCCGTCGTCTTCGCCTGGGACGACGGACGCCCGAACGGCCGCTCCCTGTGGCGCCAGGCCCCCGACGGCACCACCTCGGAGCTCGGCCCGGTGGACGCCGGCGACGCGCTCGTCGGCGTCACCGACGACGGCGCGGTGACCATCAGGACCGGCACCGACGCCCGTGGGCTCCGCACCTGGGACCCCGACGGGGAGCCCACCCGTGACCTCGAAGGACGCTACCTCTACGACGGCGACGAGGACAGCGTCGACATCGCCGCCGCCGCGGTCGACCCCCAGACCGGCGAGCTGGCCGCCGTGCTGTTACCCGAGGTCGAGGGCGGCGGAGCCCGACGGTCGCCCCAGGTCGTCCGCCTCACCGCCGACGGCGAGGTCGTGCAGCGGACCGGGGCCGACGAGGAGGCCCACCGGGTGATCGAGTCGGTCGACCAGCGCAACGACGAGGGCAGCCCCTCGGCGCGCCTGGTCATGGACGACGAAAGGGTGCTCGCCGTCGGACCGGACGGCAGTCGCCCGGTGCTCCCCCGCATCGGCGCGCTCGACCGCGGCCGGTCCGAGTCGCTCGACACCGACTTCCAGGCTCCCAGCATGGCCCTCACCGAAGACGGGGACCTGGTGAAGGCCCAAACCGCCGGCCGCGACGACACCGCCGATCGCAGACCAGAGGCGGACGCCGACGCCGCGCCCTCCCGGCGTGACGGCCGCTACCTCGTCGGCCCGGCGCCGAACGGCGTCAAGGCGGACCTCGTCCAGACCCGGCTGGGCGACGTCGGTGTGCCCAAGCCGGTCTCCGGCGCGGCGCCGTGGTTGCTGTCCCTCGCCGCCGCCGGCGCCGCCATCGGCGCCCGGCGGACGGGGTCCGAGGAGCTGCGCCGCGGGTCGGTGGTGGTCGCGACGGTCGTGGGCCTGGTCGCCACCGTCCACGTCGCGCTCCAGGCCCTATGGGGATGGCCGCAGGGGTCGCTGGTCGCCGTTCTGGTGGCCGGCGCCACGGCCGCCGCCCTGGTGGCGGCGGTGGCCTCTCCGCCCGAGCCGGGTGCGCGCCCGCGCCAGGGCCTTCCGTCGAACGAGCGCACCCCGCCCCGCTCCCGCTGGAGCCCCGGCCTCGGGCAGCGGCTGGTCCCCGCCGCCGCGCTCGTGGTCGTCGTGGTGGTGGCCCTCGCGGCGGGTGACCAGCGCCGCGCCCCGTTCGTGGGCACCGACGTCGACACGACCGGGCGCCCCTACCTGTTCGACACCGGACCACCCGTCACGGACCCGACCGAGGCCGGCGACGGGGACGAGCTGTCCGTGGTCAGCGTGCTCGATCGCACCCTCTGGCGCCGTACGACGAGCACCTCCGCACCGGTGTCGATCGAGCAGGGAACCGAGCGCGTGGCGGGTGACGGCACCGTTGCGGTGCGGGGCCGCCCCGCCGCACCGGCGGATGACGAAACCGAGGCCGACGGACCCGACGGCTCCGACGACGCCCTCATCCTCGTGCTCGACCCGGCGGGGCAGACCCGGGAGATCCCCGTCGGGGCCTTCGCGCTGCTGCTCGGGGTGGCCGAGGACGGAACGGTGACGGTGGCCGACGCCGATGTCGAGGGTGACGTCAACTCGTCGGAGCAGACCGGGCCGACCCGGATCATCCGCCTGGACGCTGACGGCGAGCGCACGGTGGTCGCCGAGGTCGACGACCTCGAGCTGCGCGAGGTCGACGGCGCATCGCTCACCGACCCGCGCACCGGGGACTCGGTGCTGCTCTCGCGCCCCGGACCCACGACCGCCGTGCCCTTGCGGGTCACGAGCGTCGATGGCGACGGCGAGGTGGTCGAGCTCGGATCGATCGAGATCGGACAGCTCCCCGACGACGTGGCGCCCGCTGTCGGGCCCGACCGGTTGGGGCTCCTCAGCGGTGGGGGCTACCTGCCGCTGCGGCCCGAGCCCGGTCCTCTCCAGCCCCTCGACCTCGACGACCCGCTCGGGTCGCTCTTCACCTTCGGAGCTCCTGATGCGAGCACCACCGGCGGCACCCTCGATGCCGACGGCACGTTGCGACTGCCGAGCCCCTGGGCGGCCGTGGACACGAACGGAGACGTCACCCACCAGACCCTCAGCGACTGCGACGACAACCGAACGGTGGCCGCCAGCTGCCGGGTCGAGGTGGCCGGCCGGGCCGTGCCCCCGCCGTGGACCGTGACTGGTCACGTGCTCGCCGCGGCGGCCGCGGTGGCGCTCGCCGCGCTGGCCGCCACCCGGAGGCGCCGCTCGGCGGCGCGCGGCGTCATGCTGCTCGGCCTCTCGGTCGTGGTGGTGCTCTGGCTGTGGGCCGTGGTGCGGGTGTCGCTCTGGGACGGGGTGATCCCCCCCGAGAGCGAGCGCTTCGGCCGCGGCGAGGACGGGCTCCCTTCCGGCCAACCGGTGCTGCGCCTGGCCCTCGCCTACATCGCCACCCTCGGGGTCGCCGTCGCCCTCCTCGAGCTCAGCGCGCCGCTGGCGGCGCGACTGCGGGCCCGCCGACGGTCCCGGTGGGAGCGCTTCTCCTCCTGACGGGTCAGCTCCCGGCTCCGGCGCTCGCTCCGGATCTGCTTCCTCAGCCCTTCAGGAGGAAGTCCTGCTCGTCGTCACCGAGGAAGAGGCTGATCTCGTCGGCCAGCAGCGGGTGGCCCGCCAGGGCGGGATCGGCATCGACGAGCGCGAAGGCGGCCTCGCGGGCCTTGGCCACCCACTCGCGGTCGCGCCGCAGCGAGGCCAGCTTGAGGTCGTTGCGGCCCTTCTGGCGCTCGCCCATCAGCGTGCCCTCGCCCCGGAGGTCGAGGTCGACCTCGGCCAGCTCGAAGCCGTCGGTGGAGCGGACCAGCGCCTCCAGCCGGGACTCGGACTCAGTCGTCGCCCCCGAGCCCACCAGGTAGCAGGTCGAGGGGTGATCGCCCCGCCCCACGCGCCCGCGCAGCTGGTGGAGCTGGGCGATGCCGAAGCGCTCGGCGTCGAGCACCACCATCACCGTGGCGTTGGCCACGTCGACGCCGACCTCGATGACCGTGGTGGCCACGAGCACGTCGACGACGCCTCGCCGGAAGCGATCCATGACCGTCTCCTTCTCGGCCGGGGGCATCCGACCGTGGAGGAGCGCAACGCGAAGCCCGGCCAGCTCACCGTCGGGCGACCACGTGAGACGGTCGAAGGTCTCCTGGGCCGAGCGGGCCTCGAGCTTCTCGGACTCGTCGATCAGCGGGCACACGACGTAGGCCTGGCGACCCTCGGCCACCGCGGTTCGCACCGCGGCCCACACGGCGTCCTCGGGGTCGCCCAGGTCGAGGACGGGTCCCCGGTCGCCGCTCCCGGCCCCCGCGAGCTCGCAGCCGTCGTCGTCCTCGTCGCCGCCGTCGTCGTCGGCGTCGGCGCCGTGGCCGTCGTCGGTGGGCGGGTCGGTGCGGACCCAACGGGTGGTGATGGGGGTCCGGCCCGGCGGCATCTCATCCAGCACCGAGACGTCGAGGTCGCCGTAGACGGTCATGGCCGCGGTGCGAGGGATCGGCGTGGCCGTCATCACCAGCACGTCGGGCGTGACGTCACCGGTTCCCCGCTCGCGCAGCGCAGCGCGCTGCTCGACGCCGAAGCGGTGCTGCTCGTCGACCACCACCACCCCCAACGAGGCGAAGGTCACGGTCTCCTGGATGAGCGAGTGGGTGCCGATGGCGACATCGACGCGCCCGTCGGCCAGCCCGGCGAGGATGCGCTTGCGATCGGTCGGGGTGGTGCGGGCGGTGAGCAGCTCGACGGCGACGGGCCGCTCGCCGAGCAGGGTGGTGCCGCCGTCGTCGAGGGTGAGGCCGTCGAGCAGGGCCCGGATGCTCAGGTGGTGCTGCTCGGCGAGGACCTCGGTGGGCGCCATGAGCGCACCCTGGTGTCCGCCCGCCACCGCGACGAGCAGGGCCGAGACGGCCACCACCGTCTTGCCCGAGCCGACGTCCCCCTGCAGGAGGCGGTGCATGGGGT